>CALXSS010000049.1 GCA_944391225.1 uncultured Clostridia bacterium | reverse complement strand
TTTTACCAATCCATACGCCCGCCTTGTGCTAAAAATCTTAAATTTTAGTTGTCTTTTATTATCATATATGCTATAATAAGTAGTAATAAATATACTAAGCTGTCCGCACGGAAGGAGGAAAAAAGATGTCATTTCTGAAGAAAATAGTATCATCATCAGAGAACAGACTGAAAATAGTTATAGTCGGCGCCGGAAAGATCGGTTCTACGCTTGCAGACAGACTGACCTCTGAGGGACATGACATCACAATTGTAGATCACAACCAAGATGTTATTGACAAGATAACAAATATGTATGATGTAATGGGCATTGTTGGCAACGGCTCAAGCTATGGCACTCTGATCGAGGCAGGCATAGAAACGGCTGATCTTATCATAGCTGTGACGGATTCAGATGAGCTGAACCTGCTCTGCTGCGCGCTTTCAAAAAAGGTCGGAGACTGCGCCTCAATAGCGCGCGTCCGTAACCCTGATTACAGCAATGAGCTGAGCTATCTGCGTGACAAGCTTGAAATATCAATGATAATAAATCCTGAGCTTGAGGCTGCAAGAGAAATAACAAGAATACTCCACTTCCCCTCCGCAATATCGGTAAACTCGTTTGCAAAGGGAAGCGTTGATATGATAAAATTCAAGATACCCTCGGGTTGCGCATTGAACGGGCTTACACTTATAGATTTTCAAAAAAAATTCGGCAGTGATATTCTTATATGCGTGGTTGAGAGAAACGGTCAGTTGTCGATCCCTAATGGCAGCTTCAAGCTAATATCTGGTGATGTTATCTCATTTGTTTCCACACCGAAAAACGCCTATGCGTTTTTCAAGAAAATAAAGTTAGATAACCGTAAGATCAATTCCGCAATGATAATAGGCGGCGGAAAAACCGCATACTATCTTGCAGACAGACTTATTCCCTCAGGGATAAGCGTAAAGATAATAGAATCGGATCAAGCGAGATGCGAGGAGCTGAGCATGCTGCTTTCCGAAAACGCGATCATTGTAAACGGAAACGGAACCGATGAATCGCTTCTTATGCAGGAAAATCTTGAACAGATAGGCGCGCTCATACCGCTAACCGGGCTTGATGAGAAAAACATACTGCTTACTTTATACGCTATGCGCGTAGCTCCCGAGACAAAGGTCGTAACAAAGGTAAACCATATCAACTTTACCAATGTAATAAACGAGCTGGAGCTTGGCAGCGTTGTGTATCCGCGATACATAGTAGCTGAGATGATAGTTGCCTATGTAAGAGCCAAGCGCAACTCCATAGGCAGCAATATAGAAACTCTCTATCATCTTTTCGACAACCAGGTCGAGGCTATAGAGTTCAAGATCGCTCCCTGCTTCAAATTCACAAATATACCGCTTAAAAACATGACCCTCAAGGACAATCTGCTTATAGCGTGCATTAGCCGCGAGGGTAAAGCATTTATTCCGGGCGGAGACGACTTTTTCTGCGAAAATGACGCGGTCATTATTGTAACTACTCATTCAGGCTTCAATACTATTGATGATATTTTTGACAAATAGGACGGTTTATTATGAATTTTAAGGCTATTTTATATATACTCGGCTGGGTACTTAATATTGAGGGAATATTTCTTATCCTGCCTTTTATTGTATCTGTCATATACAACGAGCCTCAAGGAAAAGCATTTATAATCATGGCTGGCATATGTCTGCTTATCGGCTCGCTTATAGTGATTAAAAAGCCAAAAAACATGAACTTTTTTGCGCGCGAGGGCTTTGCCATAGCCTCCACATCATGGATAGTTCTAAGCGTTTTCGGCTGCCTGCCATTTGTTATAAACGGCGATATACCGACGTTTACTGACGCGTTATTTGAAACAGTGTCCGGATTTACAACTACCGGAGCAAGCATTCTTTCTGATGTAGAGGCGCTTTCGCATGCCTCTCTGTTCTGGCGCAGCTTTACTCATTGGATAGGCGGAATGGGCGTACTTGTGTTCCTGCTTGCGCTTATACCAATCACAGGAGGAACACATATGCATATAATGCGCGCGGAAAGCCCCGGTCCTTCAGTGGATAAGCTGATGCCCAAGGTGCGTCAGACAGCGGCAATGCTGTATTTCATATACATTACTCTTACGATACTTGAAATAATCTTTCTGCTCGCAGGTAAAATGCCTGTTTTTGACGCGCTCACCATCTCTTTCGGAACGGCAGGCACAGGCGGATTCGGCATAAAAAATTCGAGCATGGCTGACTATACTCCGTACATACAGTGGGTGGTCGGAATATTCATGATGCTGTTCGGTATAAATTTCAGCTTCTATTTTTTACTTATAATGCGCAGATTCTCTCAAACAATCCGTTTTGAGGAGGTCAGGAATTATCTGCTGATAATTATAAGCGCCGTAGTGATTATCATGGTATCGCTGTTCACCTCCGGCTCTCTGCTTGATATGAACTTTAGTGAAAAGCTGCGGCATACCTTCTTTCAAGTATCATCCATCATCACCACGACAGGGTTCAGTACGCTTGACTATGACACACAATGGCCGCAGATAGCCTGCACAGTGCTTATAGGTCTTATGTTCATCGGCGCATGCGCCGGCAGCACCGGCGGTGGAATAAAAGTATCGCGTATATCGATCATGGCAAAAACAATAAAAAAGGAGCTGAATCTTTTCTTTCACCCAAAACGGGTTATTAAAATAAAAAGTGAACACAAAGCTGTTCAGCATGAGGTGATACGCTCAATCAACGTATTCTTTATAGCATATATGATAGTTTTTGCCGTTTCCGTGCTTATAATTTCTGCTGATGGACACGATTTTACAACAAACTTTACTGCAGTTGCAGCTACTATCAACAATATCGGTCCGGGACTCAGCAAAGCGGGACCTACTGAGAACTTTGGCTTTTTTTCACATCTTTCCAAATATGTAATGATATTTGACATGCTTGCCGGAAGACTTGAGATATACCCAATGCTTATCCTGTTTGTGCCGGAATTTTGGAAAGGCCTTATATCGCCTAATTCTGTTATCCGCGGCTGATATAGTATTAAGGATGATCATTATGAATATACTAAAAAATAATAAGCTTATGCTTGTATTCAGGCTTATTCCGTTTGTTTTATGCATAGTATTCATTATCGCCTACATAGCAACCGGACATGAGTTCACTGTTGAGGCTATACTTTCTTATACGCCAGACACGCCTGCTCTCGCAGCTATAATACTTCTTCTTATGTATGCAGCGAAAAGCATCTCGATAGTGTTTCCGATACTTGTGCTGAATGTTGCCGGAGGCTGCATTTTCAGTACTCCTGCGGCTATTATAATAAACATGCTGGGTACCGCTCTGTGCATATCCTTATCTTATGCGCTTGGCGCTCTTGCGGGCCTTGACTCTGTTATGAAACTGACGCGGAAATATAAAAAATTCGATACCTTTATGAAATGGCAGCGTTCCAACAGCTTTTTTGTATCGTTCTTTCTGCGTATAATTAACTCTCTGCCTTTTGATGTAGTCAGCATGTATCTTGGCGCTGTAAAAACCCCGTTTTTGATATATCTTATCGGCAGCCTTGCCGGGGCTCTACCCGGAGTTATTGCGGCAACTATAATAGGAACAAGCATTACTGACCCATCGTCGCCCGAATTTATTTTCTCGGTCGCTCTTACAGTCATGCTCTCGCTTGCATCGATTGCAGTATATTATATTTATAAAAAGAGATACAATAGAAAAAAATAAACACATTGTCCATCTGGACAGGATTGGAGGATATATGCTCCCAGGCAATTCAAAAAAATCAAAAAATACCGCAAAATGGGTAATTACTGTAATAGCTATTTGCATTCTTATCTATCTTGCGCTCAGCAACCTTAACGTTATCGCTGCCGCTTTCGGCTGGATCATCAGGCTGTTTATGCCGCTTATTATAGGAATGATAATGGCTCTTATCCTTAACGTGCCTATGCGATCCATGGAAAAACACCTGTTCGCGCGCACCTCGCGCCCAAAGCTTAAAAAGCTGCGCCGTCCGCTTGCTATAGTATTTTCCTTTCTTATAGTGTTAGCGATAATATCCGGTATATCGATCCTGGTTCTGCCAGAACTCGCCAACGCGCTTTCGATAATTGTCAACAATGTCATTAACACTATCGACAAGCTCGCAAAAATGGAAGAAACCTTAGATTACTCCGCAATTCCTTTCGGCAACTACCTGAAAAATCTTGATATTGATTGGAACAGCATCAGAGCCAAGATCGAGGAATTTGCAAAAAATCAGGGCGGAGCTATAATGAGCACTGCTATTACAAAAATGGGATCTGTGGTGGGAGGTTTTGTCAACTCATTTATAGGAATAGCTTTCTCTATATATATGCTTTTCCACAAGGAGACACTTCAAAGACAGATACTGCGGCTGCTACACGCGTGGGCGCCAAGACGCTTTGAAAGACCGGTTATTCATATCGCGTCAGTATTCAGCGAGACTTTCCGTCTGTTCATATCTGCGCAGACAACTGAGGCTATTATCCTCGGCTCGCTCTGCACTCTCGGAATGGTTATCCTTCGTCTGCCATATGCTCCTATGATAGGCGCTCTTGTGGGAGTTACAGCCCTTATCCCGGTAATAGGCGCGTTTATAGGCACAATAGTCGGCGCGTTTATGATGATAACAGTTGACCCGGTAAAAACCCTTATCTTTGTCATCTTCCTGCTGATTTTGCAGCAGATAGAGGGCAACCTGATCTATCCTAAGGTAGTAGGCTCGTCTATAAAGCTTCCCGCTATGTGGGTGCTGGCAGCAGTTGCAATAGGAGGCAGTCTTGGAGGTCCTTTAGGAATGCTTGTGGGCGTTCCCACAACCTCCGCTCTATACACTCTGCTGCGCGAGGCTACAGAAAAGCGCGAGGCAGAGCTTGAAGCGGACTCAGACACAGATCAAGAAACTGATACCGGAGATAATATTACTGAAACAACACAATAATTCAATAGGGACAGTTTGATTAAACAGCTGCCCCTGTTATATTGTAAAATTGTATTTTTTTCAATTGCAGTATATTGACAATTTATATATATTATGATATAATTTTATGATACGAATTTCAAAAGAAAATTGTACTCAGAAAGAGGTGCTTACCTATGCTTAAAATAAACGATTTGACATGGTCGGCTCCGGACGGAGGCAGAGTTCTGCGCGGAGTTGATCTTGAGATACCTGACAATAAATTAGTAGTTATAACCGGACCTAACGGCGGCGGCAAAACAACGCTTGCAAAGCTTATCTCGGGTCTTGAAACACCTGATTCAGGAAGTATAGAGCTGGATGGCACGGATATAACAAAGCTTGATATAACCGAACGCGCCAAGCTCGGAATAAGCTACGCTTTTCAGCAGCCGGTACGCTTCAAAGGCATAACCGTTTCTGATCTGTTAGAGCTTGCAGCAGGCGAAAAACTGTCTGTGGGAGAGGCTCGCTCATATCTTATGCGCGTAGGTCTTTGCGCGCGCGAGTATATAAACCGCGAGGTAAACGACACGCTCTCGGGCGGAGAGATAAAAAGAATAGAAATAGCCACAGTTCTTGCGCGCCATTCACGGCTGAGCATATTTGACGAGCCGGAGGCAGGAATAGACCTCTGGAGCTTTAACAACCTTATAGACGTATTTACCGATATGCGCAAAAATCTGAACGGCTCGCTTATTATAATATCTCATCAAGAACGCATACTTTCAATAGCTGATGAGATAGTAGTTATCGCGGACGGAAAAATAACCATGCAGGGCGAGGCTGATAAGGTCCTGAAATGTCTGCTCAGCGATGATCCGAGCTGCATGGAATGTCCCAAGAAAGAGGTACACTATCACGGAGGTGAGGTAAATGAATGAGATAACCAAGGAAATACTGAAGTCGGTAAGCGACTATAACGACGGGTACAAGGACGCTTACAGCATTCGTGAAAACGGCTGCGGCGTTGCGAGAAAATCGACTGAGAATATAAAAATAGAGGATAAGGAGGACGCTCCGGGTCTCGTTATACGCGTAAAGCCGGGCACAAAGGGCGAACGCGTTTCTATCCCTGCCTGTGTTACGCATGGAAATATAGATGATATTGTTTATAACGATTTCTATATAGGCGAGGGCGCCGACGTTCTGATAGTTGCGGGCTGCGGAGTGCATCTTGATACAGGTGAGCCTGCAAGACACAACGGAATACACCGTTTTTTCCTCGGCAAAAACTCACACGTTGTATATCAGGAAAAGCATGTAGGCACAGGCAGAGGTCCCGGCATACGCTCCATAGACCCAGTTACTGAGATCACTCTTGACGAGGGATCAGAGCTTGAAATGGATTCGCTCCAGCTTGGCGGGGTGGATAAAACAATAAGAAAAACCTCTGCAGTAGTGGGCAAAGAGGCTCACCTCATTATCCGCGAAAGAATACTTACTGACGGCGAGCAGGAGGCTGTTACTGATTTTGTTGTGGAAATGAACGGTGAAAACTCCGGGGTCAATCTTATTTCTCGTTCCGTGGCAAAGGGCAGCTCACACCAGGCATACCGCTCCAAGATCATAGGCAACGCTCCGTGCACAGGACATTCAGAATGCGATGCTATACTTGCTGATAACGGCAAGGTAGATGCCGCACCGGAGCTTTCTGCCAACCACGAGGACGCCGCTCTTATACACGAGGCAGCAATAGGCAAGATAGCCGGAGAGCAGATAACCAAGCTGCGCACGCTCGGTCTGACTGAGGCTGAGGCTGAGGCAAAGATCGTCGCCGGTTTCTTGAAATAAAAATAACGAGGCTGTTGCAAAACTCAACGAGTTGCAGCAGCCTCGCGGCGCTTTAGAAGCTCTGATTTTCTATCTAAACTTTTCTATTCTCTGCTCTATTATGCCCATATTGTCGCCATGGATGCGATAAAGCCGTTTCATTGGTCTTGTTATATCGCTTTTCGTTCTGACTATCCCGTAATCAGTTGTAAAGGTCGTAGTATAGCCAAGGTTCACTCTCAAAATTGAGTCTATCTTTGACGTATATTTCCCTCCCGGATATGAAAAACTTTCAGTTCCATGCCCTAATATACCGTATAGCTTGCTGTTGCACTCCTTTACATCCTCTATAAACTCCTCGCGCAGCGTAGAATTTGATGCAAGCTCGCTTTCTGAATAGTCATAGCTGTGCATTATGTTAGTGTGATTTCCTATCTCCACCAGACCTGACTGATCTATCTCCTTGAGCTGCCATGATTTTAGATAGCCTGTTTTGTCTATCTCGGAGCCGATAATGTATACAGCAGCCTTAACATTATATTCCTTTAATATAGGGAATACCACCTCATAAAAATCCTCATATCCATCGTCAAATGTCAGAACTATATTCCTGACACCCGGATCAGAATTCCACATCTCCTTAGGCATGATACAGTTATAGCCTTTATCCTTAAGATATTCTATATCCGACTTGAACTCGTCATCACTTATACAAAAAGTTGACAGCTTGAGAGGATTATCACTTACACTGTGATAACAAATAACTCCTATGTCCGGATCTGCCGCATAAGCGCACGTGCCAAACACCAGCAGCATAACTGCCGCGATCACTAATTTTTTCAATACCTCATAACCTCACTTTCTATGACCTTGATCGTGCCGTTTTCATAAATCAGCGGAGTTACCACTATCCTGTAACCCTTCGCTTTTGCATATTCGTCCCGATAGCCCAGATTGCTGAACAGCGCTACTCCGTTGAATTCCTCATAACCGGATTCCAGCCTTGTGAACATGCCGTTCTTGTTTGTATAATAAAATACTTTATATGTATCATCAACCTGTGTTACATAGAGAACATTATTTATATAATCAAAATTCATTGAAATTATATTGTTAAGCGTTTCGCCGCTGCCTGCCTCAGTAAATATCTTTGTGTTGCCATCGTCAACACGCACTATCTCTATATCCTCAACAGCATATTCAGTATTAGTTATATGCAGCACTCCGCTTTCATCAAGCCAGTAAATAGTCTTGTTACCTACCGCAAACTGCTTAATATCTCTGAACACGTTCTCATAATTATGATTTGTTATCTCTATCTCATAATCATCCATCGTGCTTACCTTTATCATATGAATCGTAGATTTTGTTGCCGCTTCGCAATAAAACATATACAGATCAATACCGTCTTTTTTTAGTATAAGATTATAAACATTTTGCTCATTCAAATACCCAAATTCAGTTCCATCAAGGTTCGCTGAAAATAATCTGCCGTATTTTTCACCATTAGCTGATATCTGTACGCCGTACAACTTGTTCTGCACAACCATTACTGTATCGGCTAAAACCTCAAAGCTATTCCCATCCTTATCTGTGAAGCTGAACGGCGCGCCATCGTTTATATCCTCGCTCTTGATGCTTACTACTCCGTTTTCATTTATGTAGTATATGTCTCTGCCGCTGCGCGTCACGCTCTTCACCTTAGGGAAGTCGGTTATCTCAAGCGACAGATTCTGAACGGTTATCCCATCAGATTTAAGATACAGCGGAGTGTCTATTATATTATTGTTGAAATAATCGAACTCCATAAATATCTCTTTGTCGCGCCGGAGCATGTTATTTTCCTGCAAAAACTCTCCTCTGTCCAGATCTCCGCTTATGAACATAATCTGACCGAGATCCTCCTGCCATATGGCGCTTGATCCGGTTATCTTCGCCAGATATGCCATTGGCATATAGATGCTGCCGCGTATATTATAAATACTTACTGTACGTACATCTCCGCTGTCAGTCTCATACTGAAAGCTCTCGTTGATATTATGATAATAATATTTGCCGCCGCAGCGTATCTCTACCTTTGGTATCCCGTCATACGCATGAGCCTCATCAAGATATCTGAAGCAGCCGTCCGGCAGATCCGCCGGAATATCAGCAGCATCTTTCAATCCCGCCGCCTCGCATATAAATCTGAATGGCAGATATGTATTTCCATCAGTAGATATCTGAGGATATACAACAGCATCGTTTGAGGCCTTCATCTCAATATATTTCAAATTGTTGTTCTCATCTGCCGTAATAGCAACGCTCTCGTTTGCTCTCATACACAAAAAAACACCCTCAGCATATGCCTGTACCTGCGATAACGAAACAGCAAATACCGCCAATGCAGCTATTACTTTTATTTTAATATTCATAAACACACCATTTTCTATATAATTGCCTACCGAATATTATAACACATTCTTTAACAGAAAACAACATCTATTTATAAATTTTTGTATTTATATATATTTATTTCTTTAAAAAATGTTTCACAGCTCTCAATTTAACGGTCATGGAGCTGAATGGAGATCACCCGTCATTCAAAAAGGCGCTGCCGCAAAAACTCGTTGAGTTTTGCAACAGCGCCATACCTCATCTGTTTCTCACAATATTTATAAAATATTCGTGTACCCTTGTGTCATTATTCAGCTCCGGATGGAACGCCGTCGCCAGCTGATTGCCCTGACGCGCTGCCACTATCCTGCCATCAACACTTGCAAGAGCTTCCGCTCTGCCGTGTACCTCCTCTATATACGGCGCGCGTATAAAGGTCATGGGCACTCTGCCGCAGCTGCCAAGCTCTTGCTCCGTGAAAAAGCTGCCGAGCTGTCTGCCATAAGCGTTCCGGCGCACTGTCATATCCATCGTTCCAAAATAGACATTATCGTCATTAGATATTTTCTCAGCGAGCATTATTAGCCCAGCGCAAGTGCCAAAAACAGGCATTCCGTTTTCTATCTCTCCTCTGAGGGGTTCAAACAGCTCCAGCTGATGCAGGAGCTTGCCTATCACTGTACTCTCCCCGCCCGGGATTATCAAGCCGTCATAGTCTCTTTCTATATCTCGTTTCTGCCGTATCTCGAACGATTCCACGCCAAGCGACTTAAGCATCTGCGCATGCTCTATAAACGCGCCTTGCAAAGCGAGTATTCCTATTTTCATTATTTTCCGCGCTCCGCCATAAGCAGCTCTATCTCATCCTCGTTTATGCCTACCATAGCCTCACCAAGATCCTCGGAAAGCTCTGCAAGCATCTTATCGTCCTCATAGTTAGTAACCGCCTTAACTATAGCTGCTGCACGCTTCGCAGGATTACCCGACTTGAATATACCCGATCCTACAAACACGCCCTCTGCCCCAAGATGCATCATAAGAGCGGCATCCGCCGGAGTTGCCACGCCGCCTGCCGCAAAATTTACTACCGGCAGCTTTCCGTTTTCATGCACATACATAACAAGCTCGTATGGTACCTGGAGCTGCTTTGCTGCATCGAACAGCTCGTCCTCACTCATGCTTACAAGACGTCTTATCTCAGCCTGCATCATTCTCATATGTCTTACAGCCTGCACAACATCGCCTGTTCCCGGCTCGCCTTTTGTCCTTATCATCGACGCACCCTCGTTAATCCTCCTGAGAGCCTCGCCAAGATCCTTTGCTCCGCATACAAACGGCACATCGAATTTTGTTTTATCGATATGATATTTATCATCAGCCGGTGAGAGAACCTCGCTTTCATCTATATAATCTATCTCAATAGCCTGCAATATTCTTGCCTCCGCAAAATGACCTATACGGCATTTTGCCATTACCGGTATTGACACCGCCTGCTGTATACCCTTTATCATTTTAGGATCGCTCATTCTTGACACACCTCCGGCAGCTCTGATATCTGCCGGTATACGCTCAAGAGCCATTACAGCACACGCTCCCGCTTCCTCCGCTATTTTTGCCTGTTCGGGTGTTGTTACGTCCATTATAACTCCGCCCTTGAGCATCTGAGCAAGATTTCTGTTAAGTTCGCTTCTTGAATTATTCATTTCAAAAACTCCCATCGTTGTATATTTATAAACAACCGCAAAAGCGCTTTGTTGTTTATTTTTATTATTATGCACTCTCATTTGTCTGTATAAATAAAAATAACACTATCATAATAATACAAATCAACGTTTTTGTCAAGTATAATACAAAAAAACCTTGTATCAGACACCCACAGTATCATTTTTGCTAATCTTGGAGACAAGCTGTTTATCTCTTCGCTTAATATGATTTCCTATTATCTCAGAAATATCCGTCACCGTGACAAACGCCGAGCTGTCATCCTCGCTTATTATCCGCTTTACCTCCGGCAGCTCCACTCGAGTTATAACGCAGTAGAGAACGACCTTTTTGCCGCTCACAAGTCCCTCGCCTTCAAGCAGTGTACACGTTCTGCCGAGCCGATCATACAGCTCATCCGCAATAGTCTGTCCCTCATTTGTGATTATCATAACAGCCTTTGCCTGCTCCATGCCCTCCTCAACAAGATCTATGATCTTAAAGGTAATAAAATACGTCATAAGGCTGTACAGCGCCCTGTCCCAGCCGAATAGTATCCCTGCTGCGCCGTAGATGATTATATTTATCAGCAATATCACCTGTCCTATGGATAGAGACGTCTTTTTACTGATAAGCAGCGCGACTATCTCAGTGCCGTCGAGGCAGCCGCCGTATCTGAGCACCAAGCCTACGCCCGCACCCAACAGTATACCACCGAAAACAACTGCAAGCAACTCTGTTTGAGTCACGCTTATCCTGCCGCTTAACACCTCAAGCATTACAGAAAACAATATCATTCCGTACAGACCGCGGATAAGGAACCTGCCTCCCAGCTGCCTGAATCCTATTACAAGAAACGGAAGATTTATAACTATTATAAATATACTGACAGACAAGCCTGTCACTTTATTTAATATCATGCTTGTTCCTGTGACACCGCCATCGAGAATAGTAGACGGTATCAAAAATGCCTCAAGCGCAAATGCCGCAAGCACCGAGCCTACGCTCATCATAAGAAACGGGAATATCTGATACTTACAGCAAAGCTTGCACCTGCCTTTCAAGCCGCATTCATTTTCAGAAATTGCCGCCATTGTATCCCCACGTTTCTGCTTCCTCGTATTTAATATATATCTCCTCTGCACCTGCCGTTTCTCTTAAAATATCAGTAAGACGTTCGGTGAGCTTATCATACACCTGCCTTGACGCGCCTCCAAATATTTTTACCTCTGCAAACACTATAGCCTCGCTGCCGCTGCCTCGGAAATACAGATTTCTTCCGTCCTCAATATCCACCATGAGCCAGTTCTCCGACTTACCGGGTATTATTGATATAGCTTTTCCCAGCTCCGATTTTAATTCGAGTCTTTTTTCCTCGTTGATCTTCCTGTTTGTTTTCACGCTGATAAATGGCATTTTTATCCGCTCCTTTCAGATATTCTAAGCGACACGCATCGCCGCTGTGATATTTATTTTATCATATCAACGCTGCCAATTCAACACCTGCGGCTATTTTTTATCCTATAATTCAAAAATATATTGACATTTTCCTTCGTCAGAAGTATAATATTTTTGCCGCGCTATTCTGAATTGAAGATATAGCGGAGGCAACACGCATCAAAGGAGTTTTTTATCATGAACAAAAGAACAGGCTATATCTGCCTGATACTGACATTCTTTATCTGGGGAAGCTTATATGTCGTTTCAAAATATGCTATGGAAACCATGCCCCCGCTTGTTGTACTTGCCGGACGCTATCTGTTTTCCGTTATAGCTCTTTATTTTATTATGAAACGCAAGGGCTTTAAGAAAATAAAAAAAGAACACAGAAAAATGTTTTTCGGAGTTGGCTTTCTCGGCTATTTTACAGCCATAGCCTGTCAGCTTATGGGTACTCATATGATAGACGCGTCCACCGCATCGCTGATAAACTCTCTCAATCCCGTTATAATGCCGATAATAGCGGCGCTGTTCCTCAATGAACGGATAAATATCCGCATAGGCATCAGTATTGCTCTCGCGGTTATAGGAGTATACATAATCGTTGGTACGGGCAGCGGCGGCGAGATAACGCCGTTAGGACTTGCTGTCAACATCATGTCCGTTGTGCTGTGGTCGGCAAGCAGCTGTATGGTACGCGGTATCTCAGCTGATTATGACCCTATACAGATCTCGCTCTATGCAATGTCGATAGCTCTTATATTCACTATACCGGCAGCTGTAATAGACCTCAGCTTTGAACCATGCACGATAACAACAGCCGGAATAGTGTCAACGCTCTATATCGCTCTTGTATGCACCGCGCTTTCACACACGCTCTGGAACAAAAGCCTTAAGCTGCTTGACGCTACTACCTGCTCGCTGTTCTACCCTATACAGCCGCTTACCTCAGCTCTTTTAGGCATACTGGTGCTTGGCGAACAGATAACCGTTAGCTTTGCTGCAGGCGCAGCAATAATATGCGTAGGAATACTGCTTGTAGTGATCAATCCTAAAAAGATTTCCGCGTAAAAATCAGCCCCGGACGTGAAAACACATCCGGGGCTGATCTCTTATAAAACTTATCTGCGATACTTTTTCTATACACTCGGGTTAGGGAACCACCATGGCTTATATACCGTGGAACCGCATGCTCATTATAAGTATATGAGGGAAACATATATGACTAAAGGCTTTACAAAATACCCGCACATACAAGGGAAATATAGTTTCTACACGCACATGAAACAAAGGAGAGCTGTCAGCAGTTCCGTAAAAAATCACGACGCACATTTTCGTAATTCTTTATATGTTTAGCAATTGCTACCGCACCGTAGCAACCGCCTATTTTAGTTAGTAAGGAGAAATATGGTTTTACTCTTTGTATCGCATTTGAAATTATGACCAAAGCTGAAGATGTGTATGCAGTAAGTTTTCTTCAGCTTATGTATGTCTTAATTACATAACTTATATTAGCACAAACTAACTCATTTGTCAATACCTTTTTTTGATTTTTTTTATAATTTGCAATAAAAAATCAGAGGCAAATTTTATTACCCCTGATTCTTTATATATTACGGTATTATAACGCCAGAAGCTCGTCCGCGAGAGCTTCAAGCTTTGGTATATCCTCTGATTTCATGGTTGAACGTATGGTTACAATACTATCGCAAACAGCAATGTTCTTCATGCCCTCAAGCATAGCTTTCATAGTCTTTGCAGCAGTCGGTCCCCACGAACCGTTTTCTACCAATGCGACCTTTCTGTTCTGATATGCCTTTGTTGCAAGATGACTGAGAAGATCATGCATCGGCGCGAACACTCCTGCGTCATATGACGATGCTGCAAATACTGTTTTGCCATATTTGAACGCCTGCGAAATACACTCTGAAATATCTGTGCGCGTCACATCTATTAGCTTGACGTCTGATACACCCTTTGCCTCAAATATCTCTGCCAGCTTTTCCGCCGCCTTTACAGTATTGCCGTGTATCGACGCGCACGCTATAAGCACCCCATCAGTTTCAGGCTTATACGATGACCATGTATCATAAAGCCCTATATAATACCCTAAATTTTCCTTTAACACCGGACCATGAAGCGGGCAAATTGCATTTACTTCAACACCGACAAGCTTCTTGAGTATATTCTGTACCTGTACGCCATATTTTCCTACAATATTTACATAGTATCTTCTTGCCTCGTCCGCCCAGTCCTCATCAACATCAAGCGCGCCGAACTTTCCAAAACCGTCCGCTGAGAACAGCACCTTTTCCGACAGCTCATAGCTGAACATTACCTCAGGCCAATGCACCATAGGAGCCATCACAAATTTCAATGTGTGTGAGCCCAGCTCAAGAGTATCGCCCTCTTTTACAACGACCTTTCTATCTTCAAAATTGCCCTCAAAAAACTGACCAAGCATACTGAAAGTCTTTACATTTCCCACCAGCTTCATATCAGGATATTTTGCCGCAGCATTGCCTATGTTTGCCGCATGATCCGGTTCCATATGCGATATAACAAGATAATCAGGCGTTCTTCCCTCAAGAGCATTCTCCAGATTAGCAAGCCATTCTTCACCCTTGCGCTTATCAGCTGTGTCCATAACAGCTATCTTTTCATCTATGATAACATATGAATTATACGATACGCCGTTTGGAACATTATACTGACTTTCAAACAGATCTATGCCGTGGTCATCCACACCTATATATTTTATTGTATCCGTAACAAATGAGTTTTTCATATATATTATCCTTTCCTATCATTTAACAAGATAATTTATTAACACTGCTGCGCAAATTCCAGCTATATCAGACACCTTTTTTATATTATATCCAACTATACAAGCTTTTACGCCGCCGATATCTATATTATACCACTCAGATATTCATTCGTCAAGTACAACAGAGCTATGTATTAAAAAAAAGCTGATGCCGCTGCAAAACTCAGCGAGTTTTTGCCGCGGCATCAGTCAGATCATATTCAATTTGCATCAATATACTTCAGTATCTGTATGATCTGAACAAGTTCTCCCCTTGCAGCGGAGTCAATATCATACAGACCGTTATTATCTATATACTGCTGAGCGGTATCGGCTATGAAATCATATGAAACATCTATCACGCCATTGTGCTTCAAGCCCAGCATTGCCGCGGCAGCTGCAAAGCCTGTGTCGCGGTCAGCAGGCTCAGAATCTTTCAGCACCGGAAATTCTCTTAATATACTTTCCGTCTGCCCCGGCTCTTTATACCTGACCTTGACAGTGAACGCTTCGGCTGTGTTTCCGTACTGCTGAGTCTGATACCTGTATTCAGTATCATTCGTCTGAACAGTCTCTCCCTCTCCAAAAACTATCTCATAAAGAGCTGTTACAGACGCTCCCGCCCCCAGTTCTCCGGCGTCTACTGCATCGTTTTCAAAGTCCTCGGCATTGAGCATTCTGTTTTCATATCCGATAAGCCTGTAGCTTTCAACAACAGCAGGATTGAACTCCACTTGGAGCTTTACATCATCTGCGACAGTATAGAGCGTTTCACGCATATCGTCTACAAGCACGCGCTTTGCCTCGCGCATATTATCTATATAATAATAGCTGCCGTTTCCTTTATCCGCCATAAGCTCCATGCGGTTATCCTTATAGTTCCCCATTCCGAATCCCAGGGTGGATAGATATATTCCCGCCTGACGCTTTTCATCTATCAGCTCTCCAAGCTCGTCCATAGATGAAGGTCCTATGTTAAAATCGCCGTCAGAGCAAAGGATTATCCTATTGTTGCCATCCACCCTGTTTTCCTCGATGGTTTTATACGCAAGCTCCAGCCCGTCAGCTCCGTATGTTCCGCCTCCGGCTCTGAGCGAGTCAATAGCAGCATTTAACCTTTCTTTTTCACTGCAGCTTGTTGGCTCAAGCAGCATTTTCGCGCTTCCGGAATATGTAACAATGGATATTCTGTCGTCGCCGTCCATCTCCTCGACCATCATTGACAGAGCCTTTTTGATCATGGGCAGCTTATTATAGCTTACCATAGAACCTGAAACATCAATAAGGAATACTATATTTGACGGATCAGAACGCACCGTTTTTCCGCCTGTGACCGTTATTCTGGCAAGCTTGTTCTCACTCCACGGACAGTCAGTTATCTGCGTGCTGACTCCGAATGCCTCATTCTCTGCTATATCCGGCTGGGCATATTCAAAATAGTTTATTATCTCCTCTGTTCTTATTGAGCCTCGCGGCGGCACCTGTCCGTTCAACACAAATCTGCGCATATTGGTATAGGATGCTGTATCGGTATCTATTGAAAACGTAGACAGAGGTGAAAGAGTCGCTTCCCTAAACGTGTTCGGATCTGTGATCTCGTATTCTTCTGTCGATATAAACGGATTGTAGTAAATACCTGATATAGGCGGCGCAGCAGCGCTGCTTCCTACTGAGCCTGCAATACCGCCGCTGCCCGATACACTTCCGCCTGATGCCGAGCCTCCTCCTGAGTCGCCTGTGGTTCCTGATACAGGATATTGCCCCGACTCAGCAGCCTCAAATTCCTCAGCATTGATTTTCTCAGCATCAAGCAGCTGTTCAAATAAACCGCAGCCGGTATATGTATATATAACATCTTCATTTGATGGATCCTGTCTGTTTACAGTGTCTGGAAGATACATATCGCCAGAGCCTACAGCCTTATATGCGTTATACATGAGCTTTGCTGTCTCGCCCCTTGTTATGGCGCGGTCGGGCTCAAACTCCAAACCCTCAAGAATTCCCGTCTCGACAGCTGAAGCCATATATCCATACGGATAATCAGTGTATTTTGTATCGATGCCGCAGGCAGCAAGCACAAGCTTTACAGCCTGGATATATGTTATACTGTCATCGGGGTGGAACAGATCATCCTCATACCCGTCAGCAAATCCGCACGCCGCTGCCTTATTTATGTACGGCGCAGACCAGAGATCCTCAGGAACATCCTCAAATCGGATATCGGTATTTACCGTATAATTATCCAATGCCTCTCCCTCGGCCGCTTTCATAAGCATCTTCATAAATTCTGCTCTTGTAATAGTGTCCTGCAGGTCAAGATCTCCGTTATCATCGCCGTCCATGATCCCATTTGATGTGACAAAATCGATCTCATCGCTGTATTTTGTTTCATCCGCCAGCGCTGTAACGCTGCCGACGATAATCGACGCTGCCAATGCCAACAATATTGCCTTTCTTTTCATAGTATACCGGCTCCTTTCCGTTCATATACGGGTGAGCTGCCCTTATCCGGCTATGGATACGAGCAGCTGCGCCAATTCGTCCTCAGTAAGCTCCACAGTATCAATAATAAATGAGGTGCTGTTATATATCATATAACATTTATAAGCGCTGTCGGTTTCAAACACTACTGCCTTACTGCCCGATATATCACTTATTTCTAAACCGGGATATGAAAGATAAGTTTCAGCATAAGCTGTATCCTTTGAGGTAATTACGGTTATGCTTTTTTCGCCGCCCTCAAACGCAAATATTCGCGTATCGTTCTGTGGAACGCCATCCTGATCTACCATGAAATACGCGGTATCATCACCAATGTAGCCAACGTCTGTCGGCAATACTATCTTACCCAGCAAATCTATCCCAATATAATCAAAATACCTATTATTATCCCATTCCTCCTGATGATAAATACCGTCTCCGGCATATTTCGACGCGCTCATCACCGATACGCTCTGCGGTATCGCACTTAACACCGAGCCGGAATTCATTCTGAGCGCCGCCGAGCCTATACCGCGCATACCGCGCAGCACAGGAGCCTCTCCTGTTTCCCGACTTAAATCATCCGTATTCCCGCTGTCTACAGAATTACCTCC
>CALXSS010000048.1 GCA_944391225.1 uncultured Clostridia bacterium | reverse complement strand
CCTGCTCTGTCGCCAAGACATATCATCATCGCTGTCAATATGTCGTAATTCGCCTTTTCCTCTTTCAGCTCTCCTATAAGGTTCTTCTCGCCGATACCGTATGATGTCACCGTGTCCTGCCTGTTCTTTGGTGGATACGGACATATCCAGATCGAATATACCTTCCTCAGCTTATCATACTGAGATCTTTTAAAATACCTCTGATACTGTGACGATATAAGCCTTGAACAGTAATATAATGCCCTCTTTATCAGCGGATATCCCGGATCAAACTTCTTCTGCGCCTCTATGTTGATTATAAGAGACAGACTTTCTTCACTCCCGGGTATCTGCGCGCTGAATAGTATATCATATGCGACCTCGCCCTCGTCAATAGTCGTATCCTCTGTATTGAGCCCGACTATTTTTTCTCCGCCGCGGTGTACTGCCTCTCTGCCTATCTCGGGCGTGCCCTCAATATACTTTTCAGCTATCTCCTCCGCTGTGCAGCCCTTGTACTCGCTTACGCACTCCTTTAGTATCCAGCCCAATATTATCTTATTTGACAGCACGCTTTTGCATGCCGCATCATATGCCGCTTTTCCGTCCGCGGCTGATATGTTTCTTGAGATCTCTGTTTTCATTTGTTTTTGTCCTTTCGCCCCGGCGCTTGTTCTGTTTATATTTTAACATATTTCTGTTTCAAAATCAATAACAAATCATTAAATTTTGCTGAATTATCCTCGGCAGACATCTGATTTGATCCAATATAGATCTGACCTGTTGGACGGATAGCATACGCATGATGTTATATCGGGATATGCGGGCAGATAATATCTGCCCCTACAGAGCTGGTGTGCGCATAAAACAGGTTCATATTAAAATGTTGGGATCATAGGGGTAGATATTATCCGCCGGTCATTAGCGCGGCGGGAATGCGGGCAGATTTTATCTGCGCCTACAGAGCTGGTGTGCATAAAACAGGTTCATATTAAAATGTTGGGATCGTAGGGGCGGATATTATCCGCCAGTCATTAGCCGGCGGGAATGCGGGCAGATTTTATCTGCCCCTACAGAGCTGGTGTGCATAAAACAGGTTCATATTAAAATGTTGGGATCGTAGGGGCGGATATTATCCGCCAGTCATTAGCCGGCAGGAATGCGGGCAGATTTTATCTGCCCCTACAAGAAATCGGAAAGCTATCGATTGCCTGTATATCAGATATGCAGACTCCGATATTTATTAAAGAACCATAAAGTATTTGAAACACAAAAAAAGAGGCTGCTGCAAACCCAATGAGTTTGCAGCAGCCTCAGATATATCAAATATCCAAGCTGTTGATCAATCCTCTTCCGGGATCTCTGCGTTTACCTCAACGTCCGGATCGGTTGAATATACAAGAGTTGATTCCGGCTGCGGCTCGTCGTCTTCCTCAACGACCTCCGGCTCAGCAGGCTTTTCCTCCTCTTTCTTCTCGATAAGAGCTCTTATTGAAAGGCTGATCTTCTTTTCGTCCCAGTTGACCTCTGTGACCTTAGCCTCTACCTCCTGACCTATTGTGAGCACGTCCTCCGGCTTGCCGATACGTCTGTCGGCGATCTGCGAAATGTGGATAAGACCGTCTACTGTAGGTATGATCTCAGCAAATGCGCCGAACGGCATCATTCTAACGATCTTTACCTTGATAACGTCGCCCACCTTGACCTTGCTCTGTGCGATGACCCAAGGATTATCCTCCATCTTCTTGAAGCCGAGCGAGATCTTCTTTGTCTCAGGGTTGATGTCCTTGATGTACACATCCATAACATCACCTACTGAGCAGACCTCTGACGGATGCTTGATCTTGTTCCATGACAGCTCGCTGATGTGTACAAGACCGTCAACGCCGCCGATATCAACAAATGCACCGAATGATGTGAGCGACTTAACTGTGCCGCTGTAGTGCTTTCCTACCTCAGCCTCAGCCCAGAATGCGTCCTCCTTAGCCTTACGTTCCGCCTCAAGTATTACGCGAACCGAACCTACTACTCTCTTTCTTCTTTCGTCAAGTTCAATAAGCTTGAATTTAACTGTCGTTCCTACAAGACTCTGAAGATCTGACACATATCTTTCCGATACCTGACGCGCCGGAATAAATACCTGCGAACCGTCGGCAATAACGATAACGCCGCCCTTGACAGCCTTAAAGATCTTGCCTTCCATAACCTCTCCCGATTCGTAAGCCGCTTTGATTTTGTTCCAGCTTTCCATAGCTACCAATTTCTTTCTTGATAGAACTACTTTTCCTTCAGCATCGTTTACGCCTACAACGTAAACTCTGATCGTGTCGCCTTCCTTTACAACATCAGACGGCTCAAGTGACGGGTCATCAGTGATCTGATCAATTGCAAGCTGACCGTTATACTTGAATCCGCCCAGATCCACGATTACTTCATTTTTGCGGACTTCGACAACCTGTCCGTCCACAATGTCCCCATTGTTGAGAGTCTTCTGATCGTACTGTTCAAACAACTCTGCGAAGCTCTCTTCATTTTTTAAATTTTCACTCATAGCCTTTACTACCTCCTGGATAATACGCGCAGGTGTTGACGCGCCTGCCGTAATACCTATTTTATTATATCTTTTGTGCGGAAGCTCCTCCGCGGTTTCAACATGATAGGTTTCTGGGCACAGCCTTTTTGAGATCTCATACAGCTTTCTGGTGTTGGAGCTGTTGCGTCCTCCGATAACGATCATACAATCGGACCGCGCCGCAATTTCGGCTGCTTCCTCCTGCCTATCCTTAGTTGCACTACATATTGTATCAAATTCTATGGTACTTTTGCAAGTCTTTTTTATATTTTGTACGATTTGCACAAAATTATTTTTTTTAATTGTGGTTTGTGCCACAATACAAAGCGGTTTTTCACCGAAATTTATGTTAAAATCGCTCTGTTCGCTGTCAATTATTACCGCTTCATTCCCGCACCAGCCGTTAATGCCTATGACCTCGGGATGTGAGGCATCGCCGACGATAACTATGTTATAGCCCTCATTATGGTACTTTTCCACTATGCGGTGGATCTTTGCCACAAACGGACAGGTGAGGTCTATATACTCTCTCTCCCCGAGCTTATCGTATATATCCTTTCCGACGCCGTGGGCGCGGATTATTACGGTATACCCGGGCGGTATATCCTCGACGCGCTCGTACGAGAATACTCCGCGCGCCTTAAGATCGTCTGTGACCTGGCGGTTATGGATAATGTCGCCGAGTGTGGCTATGCGTCTGCCGCCCTCTGCCGCCTTATAGACCTCGTCCACAGCCCGCTTTACTCCAAAACAAAAGCCTGCTGTTTTAGCCGTCTCTATCATTTATCCTCCTCCGCGCACTCATATATCCTGTCGAGCACAACATCGGCAAGCTGCTGTATCTCCTCGCCGCTCATGCGCTGATCCTTATACTGTGAAAAATCTATCGGCTTGCCGTAGGTCACGGTTATTTTGCGCATGAACTTGTATTCGCCCGTTATATGCACAGGTATTACCGGCACTCCGCTTTTCTGTGCTATAAGCGCCACGCCCGGCTTTGCCTTGCGCCTTGAGCTGTCCTTTATCCTGCCGCCCTCAGGGAAGATGAGCATAACTCCGCCCTCCTTGAATATCTTAAACGCCGATTTGATCGCCGCAAGATCGCCCTTGCCGCGGTGGACGGGGAATGCGCCGAGCTTTGTTATGATCCCTCCGAAGAGCTTGTTCTCGAAAAGCTCCGCCTTTGCCATGAATCTGAGCTGACGCGGGCAGGTAAGCCCTGCCATTATTGGATCGTGATTGCTGCGGTGGTTCATTGCAAGGATCGCCGGTCCCTCCTTTGGCACATTTTCCGTGCCGCGCGCCCTGAGCCTGAACATGAAGAACACCACAAATCTTACTACCGCTTTGCTGAAACCGTAAAACATTATTCCAACTCCTTAACCATGTTTTTTATTATTTCCACCGACTGTTCAAAGGTGTTGCCGGTAGTATCCACCTCGACCGCATCAGCTGCCCGCCTGAGCGGCGATACGGCTCTGTTCATGTCGTTCTCATCGCGCTTTATAACATCGCGCTTAAGCTCCTCAAAGTCGCATTCTACACCGTTATTGAGATACTCCTCATAGCGGCGGCGCGCTCTCTCGTCTGCTGAGGCTGTGAGGTATATCTTCAGCTCCGCCTGCGGCAGCACCACCGTGCCTATGTCGCGCCCGTCCATTATGATCCCGCCCTCAGCCGACATTGAGCGCTGTATAGCCACGAGCCGCTCCCTTACCTCGGGTATGGCAGCCACAGCCGACGCGCCCATGGACGCGTCGTTTTCGCGTATGCGTCCGCTCACGTCGTTGTCGTTTAGGAACACTCTCATCTCGCCTGAGACGTATTTTATGCTTATATTGATCTTGTCCAGCTCCGGCACTATGTCACGGCTGCCCGGCTCTATGCCGTTCTCTAAGGCATATACAGCCACAGCCCTGTACATCGCGCCCGTGTCTATGTACACATATCCCAGTTCCTGAGCCACCCGCCTTGAAATGGAGCTTTTGCCCGCTCCGGCAGGTCCGTCTATCGCTACCGATATTCTTTTCATCTACGCGCGCTCCTTTCCGCTTATGTCAGGACGCAGCACAGCCGCCCCCTTTAAATATCTGTGACAAAGCTCCGAATTGCTCTTATCCGTATTAATGTGTATCATCACTCTTATACACATTTTGAGCGCGCCGTCAATATCGGGCGCTGCCATATCGAGCAGCGGCACGCTGCTTATACCCATAGCGCGCACTCCCGCCGCCGGAAATGCCGCTGTCAGATCCCCCGTAACGGTAAAAATAATGTCGATCATATCCTCCGCGCTTATAGAGTTCGCTCTCATAAGCTCGCCCACAAGCTCTGCCGCGGCGCTTAAGATCTCCTCTCTTTCATTTTTCTCAGCCGTAATGGCTCCGCGTAACGCTCTTACCATGCTGCGCAGTTCCCCTTTCTCTTTGGTCATATCCGGGCAGAACGCCCGTATTTTTGAGCAATTGTCTTATACCTTAGCGGCAGCGCGCACGCAGCCGCTCATCTCCCCTTATACCGCACGATGACCGAGGCCTATCGCTATATCGTTAAGATTCAGCAGCCCCAGCGCGAAAAACAGGCACACCGATATATGCGAGCCGCTCCTGGCAATACCTATCTTTCCGCCCAGGTTCAGCCCCACGCATTTGTTCGATATCTGCTGTATAGCCTCGTGAGCCGCGCCAGCCACGGCGCCCTCCTCGGCGTGGCTGCTGCCGATAACGCCCTCGCGCTTTGCAGCCACCACGGCGCGCTCAAGCATCTTCGGGACAGCTATCCTGAAATCGCTGCCAAAATCGACAGCCGCCGCGCAGATGCCCTGCTCTGTAAGCTCCCTTTTTATCTCCGCCTCCTCGGCGCGCGTATCGCTCATAGCCATCCTTACCGCCGCCTTGCATACGGCTCTGCTGCCGTTTTCTGTGTTAATATCCATACGCTCTCCTTATTCCCCTGACGCAGCGCTCAGCCCCGCCAGATACCCCGTAGACCATGCCGCCTGCAGATTGTAACCGCCGGTATAGCCGTCTATATCGATTATCTCCCCGGCGAAATACAGTCCGCTGACCTTTTTCGATCCCATGGTAGATGAGTTTATCTCGGAGGTCTTTACTCCGCCCGATGTGACGATAGCCTCCGCAAGAGGTCTGAACCCCTTTACTGTAAGGCTCAGACATTTTACCGCCCCGCCTATCCGCAGCCGCTCCGCGCGCGTTATCTCGCACACCGGCTTGTGCGGATCGACGTCTGATATTTCTATTATAACAGGTATGAGCGCTTTTGGCAATAGCTCATCAAGCGAATTTACAAGATGTTTTTTCTTCTGCCTGTCAAAATCGCGCAGGATACGCGCATCGAGCTGCTCGGCGCTCAGCGCCGGCTTAAGATCTATGTTTATCTTACACCCCTCCGGCTGTTTCCTGATATGTGCTGAGAGCGAGAGTATGAGCGGCCCTGATACGCCGGTATGAGTAAAGAGCATCTCGCCAAAGCCCGAATACAGCTTTTTGCCCTCGGGACTGAGCGCCGTAACGCCCACATTTTTTAGCGACAGCCCCGCAAGAGCCATTTTTTCGCTCTCCTCCGTCTCGACCGGCACAAGAGACGGCTTTAGCTCCGTTACCGTGTGCCCCGCCTGCCGGGCAAGCTTATACCCCGAGCCGTCAGAGCCCGTCTGAGGATAGGACGCGCCGCCGGTACATACTATCACTCTATCGCCCTCAAAACGTCCCACAGATGTGTTTACGCCCCTTACAGCGCCATTTTCGATAATAAGCGACCTTACGCTCCCTCTTACAAGCTTAACATTCTTTTTGAGCGCGTATGAGCGCATAGCGCTCACAACATCGCGCGCATCATCGCTCACAGGGAATACCCTGCCCCCGCGCTCTGTCTTGACCTTGACGCCAAGGCTCTCGAGCAGGGCGCATATATCCTCGTTAGTGAACGTGTAAAGAGCTGAATACAGGAATTTCCCGTTTGTAGGATACATCGCTATCATATCCTCAATATCGCAGGCGTTGGTTATATTGCACCTGCCCTTTCCGGTTATCCTTAGCTTTTTTCCAGGTCTGTCGTTTTTCTCTATAAGGATCACCTTATCGGCGTAAAGCGCGGCTGTTCCGGCTGCCATAAGCCCTGCCGCGCCGGCGCCGCATACTATTACAGTCATTTTACACCCCAATTCTCCGCCTCGCGCACATAGCCGCTGATAGACGGGTTTACTCCGTATTTTATCTTAGAGCCTGAAACAAGGCTCTCCTTTAAAAAGCAGATAGGCGCGAACGGCGATTCATCGCGCACCTTTTCATAAAGGCTTATCGAGACAGCCTTTACATCGCTTTCAAGCTTTACTGTGCCCATCTGCTGCAAAAGCGTGTCCACCTCGGAGCTGCTGTAGCGGAAATAGTTCCCGGCTGAGCCTACGAGCGGCGTGAGATCGTTGTTGGGCAGAAGCTCCGTTTCGCCTACAAACATATCATAATTTCCCGCGTTTATAAGCGCGCTGTACTCCTCAGCCGTGCATTTTACGACATCAGCGTTTATGCCTACGGTGTGGAGCTTATCCGATATCTCCTCAGCCACCGCGACGCGCGATGCGCTGTCTGAATTGACTATTATATCCACATTGAAATATATAAGCTTTCCGCTCATCTCGCGGTAATACGTGCCGTTCCCGCCGTCGAGCCTCCAGCCAGTCTCTCTGAGCAGCTGCTCGGCGCCCATCCTGTCGGCGGTTATGCGCGACCTTGTGTCAAAGTTCAGCCATGACTGCGGATTTATAGCGTAATCAGCCGCCGCGGCGCGCGAAAAATAGATATGCGTCACAATGCTGTCGCGGTCTATTAGCATGGAGACTGCGCGGCGCGTGGTCGCATCTGTCAGCTGCGCGCGACTCGTATTAAAGCCTAAAAACACCATATTGTTTGAAATGAAGTCCTGCACATTGGAATTGCTCTTTGGCATGAACGAGCTCATGTCGAGCATTTCCGACGTGGCGAGGTCAAGCTCGCTCGCGTTAAAGAGAGACACATATTTCTCCTTGTCTGGCACCATTATAACATACACATTGTCAAGCACAGCCCTGCCGTCATGGTGCTCCTCGAACGCAGCGAGGCGGTAGGTGTCAGCCCCCGCCCAGCCTGCCATATAAAACGGACCAGTGCCGTTTGGCACATAGTCAGAGCCGCCCGAGCCGCTGTTCTTCTTTACGATCGGAAAGATAAGCAGGGACGGAGCGTCCGGCACCGGACGCGAGAACGACATTGAGAGCGTGTAGCTGTCGAGCGCCCACACGCCCGCCACAGGCTCTACAAGATATGAATAATTTGTCGCCTCGTTCTGTATCCTGCCTATCGTATAGACCACATCGTACGCGGTCAGCTCACTGCCGTCATGCCATTTCACGCCCTGCTTGAGATGCACTGTGAGCGACATTCCGTCGCTGCTGACGTCATAGCTGTCGGCAAGCACAGGTATAGTCCTCATGCTCGAATCAAGACTGAAAAGCGGCTCGTATATAAAGCCGCAGACATCACGCACCGTAGCTGACGCTGTAGTGAGCGGATCGTATGTGTCAAAATCGACTATACCCACATTTATATCGTTTGAGACCTCTCTCTTAGGCTCCTCAGTTCCCTCCGCAGGCGCCTCTGTCTCCTCCTCCGCGCTGAGCCAGCCGGAGAATTTATCGCCTATACCCTTTAGCGCGCCATCCGCGCCGCACGCGCTCAGACTGAGCACGAGCAAAAGCGCGGCAAGGAGCGCCGCTGTTCTTTTCATCTGCCTATCACCTTATCCTGTATATTTTGAGCGCCAAGACTGCTGCACCCTCACTGAGCTTGCAGCAGCCTCTCCTTTTACCTTTTCATTATTATCGCGGCAAAATTCCCGCGTCTGCCGCTCGTCTTTCTATGCGAAAAAAACACATCGCTGCAGCAATATGTGCAAAGTCCGCTGTTTTCTATATTGCCCTCCGGCACACCCTCAGCCATCAGCTGTTTTATTATCGCCCTCTGCATATTCACATGATACCTGCTGCCGTAAAGCACGGCTGTATCAGAGCCGAACTCCTTAATAAATATTTCCGCGACATCGTCGCCAACCTCAAAATGATCCTCCTGTATGGACGGACCTATTGCGCAGAGTATATCCTCAGGTCTTGAGCCGTAATCCTCACACAGCCTTCTTACAGCCCCTGCGCCTATCCTCTTTACTGTCCCTTTCCAGCCTGAGTGCACCGACGCCACAGCGCCCGTTCTCTTATCAAGAAACAGCAGCGGCACACAGTCGGCATACAGCGTTACAAGAGCAACTCCCGGCTCGTCTGTTATAAGCCCGTCGGCGCTCTCGAACGCGTTTTCGCGCAGCACTCCGTTTCCGCACTCAGCCTTTCCCACGCTCACCACCTCAGCCTCGTGCACCTGCCTTGATAGCACGAGCTGGTCTGTTCCCGCTCCGGCGGTCTCAGCCGCTATCCTGAAATTTTCTACCACGTTCGCGCGCTCGTCGTCACAGTTAAAGCGAAGATTGAGACTGCTGTAGCAGCCCCCGCTGACGCCGCCCATCCGCGTTGTTATGCAATGATCCACAAGACCTGTCTCCTCAAAGGAGGTCACCTTATAGCAAGGCACGCCGTTTACACTTGTAAGTCTGAACATTTATTTATCCTCCCCGCCGCGCGTCCTGAAATAGCTGTAAACGCTCTCTGCCGACTTCATATCCATCGATTCTGTATCGGCAAGCTCCTCCACCTCAGCCGCGCGTATTCTTTCTATGCTTCCGAATTTGGTCAACAGCGCAGTGCGCCTTTTTTCGCCTATGCCCGGGATAGAGTCCAGCTCCGAATCTATTTTTGAATGGAGCTTTCTGAAATATGTTATAGCTGCGTTGTGCACCTCGTCCTGTATATGGGTTATAAGCCGGAACAGGGGGCTCTGTGGATTGATCTCCACCTCGCCGTCTCTGCCTATCAGCCCGGCTGTGCGGTGGCGGTCATTCTTCACCATGCCGAACACAGGCGTGTCGTTATCCATCTGCTCCATAAGCTCCGAGACAGCGGCAAGATGACCCTTTCCGCCGTCGAGCAGGACTATATCGGGATAAGGGAGGAATTTTGCGTCCCTTATATTAAGTGTCCCCGCTGCTATCTGCTGCTCCTCCTCGAGCCCATGCCGGAAACGGCGGTATATCACCTCGCGCATGGACGCGTAATCGTCCGCGCCCTCTACCGTCTGTATCTTGAACCGGCGGTACTTCTTTTTCGCCGGTCTGCCGTATTCAAACACAGCCATGGCAGCCACATTGTCCGCTCCCTGTATATTCGATATATCGTATGCCTCTATCCTTACAGGCTCCTTTTCAAGCCCTAAAAGCTCCTGCATGCTCTTTAAAACGCCGCTCTTTTCCTTTTCCTTTAATATCCTCAGCTTATGGTTTGCAAGAGCCTTTTCGGCGTTCATGCGCACCATTGAAACAAGCTTTGTCTTTTCGCCGCGCTTTGGCACTGTGAGCGTGACCTTTTTTCCTTTCATGGAGCGCAGCCACTGCTCAAGCAGCTCTTTGTCCTCCGGCTCTGCCTCTGCTATTATCTCGTCAGGGATATTGTCGCCGCCGGAATAGAACTGCTGTATAAAATCGCCTATAAGCTCGCCCTTTTCAGCTCCGCGCGCGTTCTCTATCCTGTAATGCTCCCTGCCTATCACTCTGCCGCCGCGGATAAAGAACACCTCTGTATATGCTATGCTGTCCTCGGACGCTGACGCTATTACATCGGCGTCCTCGCGGCGGTCGTTGTTGTTTATTTTCTGCCTGTCACAGACCTCGCGTATCGAGTTTATCTTGTCGCGGCAGGACGCGGCGCGCTCGTACTCCATAGCCGCTGACGCTTCCTTCATCTCGGCTGTGAGCTCGTCTATAAGCTCCGCGTGGCGTCCCTCCAAAAACCGGCATATCTCAAAAAATACTCGCCTGTATTCCTCCTTTGTGACCCTGCCTGTGCAGGGCGCAAAGCATGCGTTTATATGATAGTTAAGGCATGGTCTGCCCTTGCCGATGTCCTCGGGGAACCGCCTTGTACAGGTGGGCGGGCGGAACAGCTTGCGTATTATCTCCACCGTGTTCTTTACCGTGCCCTTGCCCATGTACGGTCCGAAATACCTGGCTCCGTCATTGCGCGTGCCGCGCACGGCGTACAGCCGCGGATACGGCTCGTTTATCGTCACCTTTATATATGGATACTGCTTGTCGTCCTTTAGCAGTATATTATACTTTGGTCTGTACTTCTTTATAAGATTGCATTCGAGCGCGAGAGCCTCACGCTCCGAATCGGTTATTATATATTCAAAATACGCCACCTGCGCCACCATTGCGAGCACCTTGGGCGTATGATTGCTGTTTTTTCTGAAATACTGCCTGACCCTGTTCTTGAGCACCTTTGCCTTTCCTACATATATGACCTTGCCGTCCTTATCGTGCATAAGGTACACTCCGGGCTGCTCAGGCAGATTGCGGATCTCCTCCTCAAAGTCAAACATTTGCCTCTCCATTCAGCCGCGTCTGCGGCGTTTACCCTCATTAACCAAAAATAACCCCACGGCATATATTTTTCCGCAGAGTTATTAAAAATGCGCGCCAAAAGCGCGGCTGCATTCATTATTATGACCCCGGCACAGGATATTATCCGCGCCGGGATCCCGTTTTTAGATTATTCAGTGAAATCTGACTCTATTATGCCTACAAGAGTATTGACAGCATCCTCTTCGTCGCTGCCGTCGGCAACAATTGTGATCTTTGTACCCTTAACTATTCCGAGTGACAAAACGCCGAGCAGACTCTTTGCATTCACACGTCTGTCATCCTTCTCGACCCAAACGCTTGACTTGAATGAGTTTGCGCGCTGGATAAAGAATGTTGCCGGTCTTGCGTGTAAACCAACTCTGTTGTTTACTGTTACTTCACTTGAAACCATAATACTGCCCCCTATGACTTAAGAAAATTTTTTAGTATATATATAGGATACCTTAATTTTTCATAAACGTCAATATTTTTTTAGAAAATATATCAATTTTCATCTGTTTTTACAAAGTCATCTATATTATTTTCTTCATTTTCAGTCATTTCTACAACTATCCTGTCTCTTGACGGGTTCATCTTTTCGCGGATAAGACGTTCAATGCGTGTGCAGAACTCAGGATTTTCCTTAAGATAATTTCTCGCATTATCTCTGCCCTGTCCTATCTTGAGCCCCTCGTAGCTGAACCATGCTCCCGACTTCTTTATGATCTCAAGCTCGACCGCAACATCGAGTATATTTCCCTCCTTGGAGATACCCTCGCCATACAATATATCGAACTCCGCCTCCTTGAACGGCGGAGCCACCTTGTTCTTTACGACCTTTACCCTTGTGTGATTGCCTATCGCCACTGCGCCGTTTTTGATCTGCTCCTGACGGCGCACATCGAGCCTTACAGACGCGAAGAACTTGAGCGCTCTTCCGCCCGGAGTGGTCTCAGGGTTTCCGTAAAGGACACCGACCTTTTCGCGCAGCTGGTTTATGAAGATAACAACAGTGCCGGACTTTGCAATTATTGCTGTCAATTTACGCAATGCCTGCGACATAAGTCGCGCTAAAAGTCCTACATGTGTATCGCCCATTTCGCCCTCGATCTCAGCCTTTGGCACAAGCGCTGCAACTGAGTCGATGACTATTACATCAAGCGCGCCCGATCTTACAAGAGCCTCGCATATGTCAAGAGCCTGCTCGCCCGTATCCGGCTGGGCTACTATAAGATTATCTATATCCACTCCGAGCTTTTCGGCATATACCGGGTCAAGCGCGTGCTCGGCGTCTATGAACGCCGCCTCGCCGCCGCGTTTCTGCGCCTCTGCCACAACGTGGAGCGCCACCGTTGTTTTACCTGAGGATTCAGGACCGTATATCTCAACTATCCTGCCGCGCGGCATACCACCCACGCCAAGAGCCATATCAAGCATCATTGAGCCTGTGGGGATAGCGTCCACGCTCGCCACATGGGTATCGCCCAGCTTCATTATTGAGCCTGTGCCATATTCCTTTTCTATTACCTTAAAAACAGCGTCAAGAGCCTTTCTCTTTTCCTCGTTCTCCTTACGCTCTACCGTCGGCTTGCCGCCTTTATCTGTCTTTGCCATTATACCGTTCCTTCCTGATAATATATTTAAGCAATCGCAAGCTATATTGCAAGTTTCTATTGCAAGTTTCTATTGCAAGTTTCTATTGCAAGCTTTTATTGTCTGCACCATCTGTTGCCGGGCTGTGTAAAATGCGCTTAGCTTTCAACAGCCACTCATCAGTTCGCTTATACCGAACATTTGTTCTATATCTATATTATACAACGTCGCAGCGTTTTTGTCAAGCTATTATTTTCTCTTATCGCAATATAAATATTTTTCGCATTAGCGCATGATTTATGCCTCGAGCAGCTCAATAAGCTTTTCTGTGACCTGCGCGCAGGTCTGTTCTCTGACCTCTGCGCGGCTGCCCTTGAGCTGTAAATGTATGACCTCTGTTTTTCCGCATATACATATGCCTGCATACACCGTTCCCACGGGTTTTTGCAGAGTTCCTCCTCCCGGTCCGGCTATGCCCGTGATTCCTACGCCCACATCAGCTCCGGTATGACGGCATATCCCCTCAGCCATCTCTCTTGCGGTGTTCTCAGAGACCGCGCCGTATTTTTCGAGCGTTTCGCTCCTGACTCCAAGCTCACGCATTTTAGCCTCGTTAGAATACGTGACTATGCTTTCACAGAACACATCTGAGGCTCCGGCAACATCTGTTATAAGCGCGCTGAAAAGTCCGCCAGTGCAGCTCTCTGCAGAGGATATATACATCCCCCTATTTTTTAGCAGAGCAACAAGCCTTTCGTTTTTTCCGTTCAATTCAGCTCTCATCCGATCATCCTTCTTTCCTCCTGCTCCGCGGCAGGATAAGCAGTATTATAAGCGCGGCGGGGAAAACGGCTGCCGCAAGTATACCGGCTCCAAGCTCTCCGCCCGCGCGCTCTGCCACAAAGCCCACAACCGCCGGACCTGCCGAGCAGCCCAGATCGCCTGCAAGCGCGAGCAGTCCGAACATAAGCGTTCCGCCGCGGCGTATAGACGCAGCGGCTGTGCTGAACGAGCCCGGCCACATTATACCTACTGAAAATCCGCATATTCCGCAGCCTATCAGGCTGATAAGCGGATACGGCGACAGAGCCGTTACAAGATATGCCGCAAGACACAGCGCCGCGCTTGCGAGCATAGCGGCGCGCAGGTTTATCCTGTCGCCGAGCTTTCCGTACAGAGCGCGGGAGCTGCCCATAAGCAGCGCGAAGAACATAGGTCCGGCAAGGTCGCCCGCGGTCTTGCTTATACCTAAGCCTCTTTCAGCAAATGCCGACGCCCACTGGCTGAGCGAGAGCTCGCACGCGGCTGACATGACCATCATAAGCGCCATCAGCCAGAACAGCGGCCTTGACAGCAGCTCCTTCAGGCTCATACCGCCTTTATCTCCGTCAATAAGCGGAAGTATAGGCACGCGTGTAAACACTATCATGTTCGCCGCAGGTATTACCGCCCACATCAGAGCGAGCAGCTTCCAGCTGCTCGTGCCGAAAAATATGAAGTATGCCGTTGAAAGCAATACTACTCCCGCCTGTCCCCAGCAGTAAAAGGAATGGAGCATGCTCATCGCTTTTTCCTTATTTGAGGTCGGCAGAGCCTCAACAATAGGGCTCACAAGCACCTCGAGCAATCCGCCGCCAACGGCGTAAACTATCACAGAGATAAGCAACCCCGCAAATGGATCCATCAGCTCAGGCAGCAAAGTCATCATCACAAATCCGGCGGCGGCAAACGCGTGCGCCGCTACAATACACCGCCTGTAGCCTATCCTGTCGGCAGTGAACGCCGAGATCAGATCCACACTCAGCTGTACTCCGAAATTCACGGCTATAAGCGCCGTTATCCTGCCAAGCGTTATGCCGTACTGCGCCGCGAATGTCAGAAACAGCAGCGGTGCAAAATTATTTACTATAGCCTGGACTATGTACCCCGTAAAGCAGGCGTATATAGTCTTAGTATATTTATCGTTCATCAGTCAGGATATACCTCTATTACCTCAACACCGCGCAGAGCGTCAGCTATAAGCCCCTCCACATCGAGAACGCTCTCAGTTCTTTCAACAGATTCGCGGCGCGGATTTATTGTCGGGTGCTTTGGAGTGAACACAGTGCAGCAGTCCTCATACGGCAGTATTGACGTGTCGTATGTGCCTATCTTAACGGCGCGGTCTATTACCTCTATCTTGTCCATTCCTATCAGCGGCTGGAGTATCGGCATATCTGTTACGGCGTTTGTGACGTCGAGCGCGCTCAGTGTCTGGCTTGCGACCTGTCCGACGCTCTCGCCCGTTATAAGCGCCTTGGAACCTGACTTTCTCGCTATCCTCTCGCTTATGCGCATCATGAAACGGCGCATTATAAGCGTCATATGCTCCTCAGGGCACTTGTCGCGTATCTCAAGCTGTATATCTGTAAACGGCACAATGAACAGCCTTATTTTTGAGGTATAGCGAGCGAGTATCTTTGCAAGCTCTATGACCTTTTCCTTTGCGCGCTCCGAGGTGTACGGGAACGAGAAAAAGTTCACCGCGTCTATAGTTACGCCGCGCTTTGCTATCATGTGTCCTGCCACAGGGCTGTCTATTCCGCCCGAGAGCAGCAGAGTCGCCTTTGAGCCTGTGCCGATAGGCATTCCGCCCTGACCCTTTATCTTTTTATCATTATTGTAAACATACGCTCCGAACTCGCGTATCTCGCAGCGCACGGTGATGTCAGGATCATGCACATCACAGGTTATATTTGGGAAGCAGTCGTCAAGATAACCGCCCAGCTCTATACTGAGCTGCACAGAATTCAGCGGGAACGACTTATCTGAACGCTTGCCCTCGACCTTAAAGGTGCAGGGCTTTGAAAGATCCTCTGATAAGTATTCAGCAGCCGTTTTCTTTATCGACTCTATATCCTTTTCGCATACCGCCGCGCGCGTGATCGATACTATACCGAACACAAGCGCGAGCCTGTCCGCTATAAGCTCTATTTTATCCTCCTCAAACCCGTCTATATATACAGTAGCTTGTCTGAGCTCCACGCGGCATTTTGCCACATTTTTGAGCACGCTCTTGATGTTGTCCATCAGCATCTTTTCAAATTTCGGACGGTTGCCGCCCTTTAATATTATTTCACCGTATTTGGCAAGTATTATTTCTTTCACTTTTTTTCTCCTTGTATCGTGGTGCGGCTGTGGTCGTTGAGTTTTGCCGCCGCATTATTTTACCTCATATACTTCCTTATAATAGATACCTCTGACGCTATCTTCTCACACGCCTCTCTTATATCCTCCTCCGAGGTATATTCGCTGAAGCTGAAACGCACCGCGCCCTCTACCGCCTTAGGAGCTATACCCATTGCCCTCAGAACATGGCTCGGCTGCGGCTTGTGGCTCGAGCAGGCTGAGCCTGTTGACACATATATCTTGTGACGCTCAAGCGAATGCAGCAGTATTTCAGCCTTGATCCCTATAAATGATACGTTCAGCACACTGCCTGAATTGTGCTCGTCAGATCCGTTTATTTTTATATCCGGAACGCTTTCTGTGAGCAGCCCGCTCATAAGCGAGCGCAGGCGGCGCATATTGTCAGGCTTGCAGGAGCAGTTTGCGGCAGCCGCGCCGAATGCCGCTATACCTCCAATATTCTCAGTTCCCGGGCGCACCCCGTTCTGCTGCTCGCCGCCGTATATTATAGGCGTGAGCCTTGCTCCGCCGGTGTAGAGCGCGCCGCAGCCCTTAAAGCCGTGTATCTTGTGCGCGCTGACCGTTACCATGTCAACGCCCATCCGGCGCACATTCACCGGCAGCTTTCCGAACGACTGCACGCAGTCGCAATGGAACACGCAGTCCTTTGCCGCGCTGTGCGCAAGCTCCGCAAGCTCCTCCACAGGCTGTATTACGCCCGTTTCATTATTCACGTGCATTATGCTTACAAGCGTGGTATCGGGTGTGAGCAGAGCGCGAAATCCATCAATATCAACTCTGCCGTCCTCTCCCACCGGAGCATAGACAACATCAAAGCCCAGCTCCTCAAGCCGTGAAAACGCTTCGAGCACAGACGGATGCTCTATCTGCGAGGTCATCACCCTGTTTCCGGCGCGCTTTTTAGCCATAGCCGCGCCGAATACAGCCATATTGTTTGCCTCCGTTCCGCCCGATGTGAAATACAGCTGCTTTTTATCGCCGCCTATCATTCCCGCTATCCGCTCGCGCGCTGAGCTGATGAGCTTTTCAGCCTCCAGTCCCAGTCCGTGCAGCGAGGACGGGTTCCCAAAGCATTCCACCGTTTTGATCATCGCAGCCGCAGCCTCGCCGCTCGGCTTTGTGGTTGCGGCATTGTCAAGATATATCATTCTGACCGTTCTCCTGTAAATCAATATTAAGGGCGATAGCCGCAGTTGCCTGCTGTGCTATCACCCCCGATCCTATTCTCCGTTGTTTATTATGACCGCGCCTATGCCGCGAGTCACTCTGATGCTGCACTCGTCAGAGGTCACAACATTGCTGTTGCCCCTGCCTGTTCCAAAATACAGCGTTTCATTGTTGAGCGGATATTCAAGTCCGCTTGTGGTTATGCCCTCAAGACTGCCGCAGAGCGGTATTATTGAAAGCGTTTTACCCTTGCAGCCGCGCAGCTCAAGAGAGGTGCGCACTATATGGATCTCGTTATAGTCGTCTATAAGACACGCCTTTTCAGAGCGCGAGAGCAGCATTATATTTGTAAGTGTATGGTCAAGCCGCGTGCCGGTCATGGCTATGAGCAGTATCTCGTCAAAGCCGCGCTCGAGCGCGTACTCCACAGCCAGCTCTCCGTCAGTCTGATCCTTGCGCGTGGGAAACTCCATCACACTCACATCGTCAGGGCGCGGCGCCGAATCGAAATCGCCTATCGCTGTATCGGGTCTTATGCCCAGCATTTTGGTATGTCTGAGACCGCCGTCGGCGCAGATGATATGATCGTCAGGTCTGAGCCGTGACGCTATATACCCGTAATCGCCTATGCTGCCGTTGCCTATTATGACCGCGCGCATCTTAACAGCTCCCTTACATTTTCGCTGATATCGCCCGAGAACACCGCCGTTCCGGCAACTATCACGTTCGCGCCGCAGGCTACGGGCACGCTTATATTCTTAGCGCTGACGCCGCCGTCCACCTGTATATCAAGTCTTTCTCCGGCAGCGGCGCGTATTTTGCGTATCTTGTCGTTTACGCTCTCCATATACGACTGACCGCCCAGTCCCGGCTCCACTGTCATACACAGCACCATGTCGAGCCTGTCTATATACGGCAGGACCACCTCCGCTCCCGTCCCGGGGCTGACAGCCATGCCGGCGCGGCAGCCGCATTTCTTTATCATATCGATACATGCGCCTATATCGCCCGCCGCCTCGGCGTGGAACGTTATCATATCCGCGCCAGCGGCTGCAAACCGCTCAATATACCTCTCAGGCTCCACTATCATTAGATGCACATAAAAAACCATATCAGTATATTTGCGCAGCGATCC
>CALXSS010000047.1 GCA_944391225.1 uncultured Clostridia bacterium | reverse complement strand
TCTCAACAGCCTGTAAACGGCACCACTGTGCTATATACAGGCTGTTTTTTCTCTTTTTAAGTGTCAAACTCGGGTTCAATAAAGGGCACAACGCACCGATACATCATAGTTGCCCAAAAATGAAAACGACGCTTTTAAAATCATATACGCAGGGCGCGCTTTTATCGGCGCGTCTTTTTTGTAAGATCAAATCATTCAAAATATTTTAAACAAATTATCAGAACACCACAAAATAAACACATTTTTATGATATAATAAAAATAACAAACAGGGGGTGATGACATGATTAAAATTCTGTTTGCTGAGGATGATATTAATTTATGTGAGATCGTGACAGACTATTTCACCGAAAAAAGCGGAGGAGATATGCAAGTAATCTGTGCTGACAGCGGCGAAACATGCGATACTCTTTTATACGAAAACATATTTGATATTGTGATGCTCGATGTGATGCTGCCTGACACTATGGGATTCGATATATGCAGGAGCATAAGAAAAGAAAGCGACATTCCCATCATTTTCATAACAGCAAGACACAGTGAAGAAGATATTCTTTACGGGTACAGTTTGGGCTGTGATGATTATATTTCAAAGCCGTTCTCTCTTGCGCAGCTGTATGCCAAGGTGAGAGCGCTTATAAAAAGATCAAAGGGTATAGTAAATGAAAGCATTATGACTATAGGAGATATAAGCCTTGATCCATACAGATGCCGAGCATATTCGCGCGGAAAAGAAATATACCTTGCGCCCAAGGAATACGCAATACTAAAGCTGCTGATGGAATATCGCGGAGGCACAGTCTCGCGTGAAACTCTCCTTATCAAGATATGGGGATATGATCACGCCGGGAATGAGCGCGTTGTGGACGATCATATACGAAAGCTGCGCGGGGCGTTAGGAGCATCAGGAAAGCAGATAAAAACAGTGTTCAAGCACGGCTACAGACTTACAGATTGAGAGGTGGGCTCTATGAACGATAAAAACATATATAAGCGCATTGCAATGATATTTATTGCAATATATATATCAATAACCTCTGTAGTATCCGCGGCTCTGCTTATATCAAGACAAAGCACAGCAGAAAATCAGATACGCGGCAGGATGTCTATAGCAGATCTTGCTATACAGCAGCAGAGCCTCGCAGATAGCAGCAAAAGCATAGAGGAAAATATACGTCAGAATTTTCGCGTTGAAACACTTAACAGTATGCTGAGCTACTGCGGTATTGAGGCTGCTGTATTTGATAAAAACTATGATCTTATAATTTCAACCACAGGCGATTGGTCGGCTCTGCACGAAAACGAAGACGGTACAATGAAAACCGTTTTCATCTCGCCTGCTGACTATCTTGAAAAAGAATACATAGACAAAGCGGCAGATAAAGTATTGTTCACGACCTCATCATCAGATATAGGCGATATTTCACAGTATAAGCTGAAAATTTCGGGATATCTAAATGATAACAGAATAATACCAAAGGCAATATACTCAGAGAAATACATTATCAAAAAAAGCAGCAGCAGTTCTATTTCACTCCGCGCAGAGCCGGATGAGACTTTTCCGTTAAAAAATAACTCTCAAATATATGACGGAACCGAAACTGTCACTGAAACAGTAAACGACATAGGTATTGTTTCTCTGCCATACAGCGGATATTCAGGTCTAAGATGCGACAAAAATCAAACTGAAATACGCCAGTTCGTTTGCGACGCGGAAAGACTGAAACGAATAGTATCAGCCCGCGCCGAGAGCGGTTCGGGTATTAACGAGCAAGAAAAAGAATACGTGCAAGAAAAAGAATATAACTATACACTTTCCTCTTTCCAGAATGGTGAGGGAGAAAGCTTTCATATAGCTTTTGCATATAAATACAATGTGCTCAGGGACAGTATATTTCTTTTAATTATTCTGTGGTCATTTTCATTTGTCGTATTTTTTACAGCGGCAGCCATACTTATATCAGGCGTCCGCTCGAACAGCAAAAGGCGGAATGAGCTTGAGGAAAAGCGCCGCTATGTGACCTATGCGCTCGCGCATGATCTGAAAGCTCCTCTCGCAGTAATATCCGGCTGCGCGCAGAACATACATGAAAACATTATGCCTGAAAAACACAAAAAATATATTGAAACTATTGCGCGCCAGTCTGATAAGATGAGCGATATAATTACAGAAATGCTTGACATGGCAAAAACTGACCAGACAAAGCTTTCATTAACATGCTTATCCTTACGCGATGCGGCGCTTGAGGTCTGGTCAGAATATGAAGTGCGGGCTCAGCAAAAAAATATCCGCTTTGAAATATCAGGAAATACCGATATAAGAGCAGACAGGGAAATGATCATCAAGGTTATTGACAACTTCATCATAAACGCTATAAATCATGTTAATGACGGTGGTGAAATAAAGATAAATATATCTGACTCGCGTTTTGAGGTATTCAACAGCGGCAGCTCAGTTCCCGATGAAATGCTCAGCAAAATATGGGAGGCATATACAAAGGCAGACAATGCCAGAGGTTCAGGCGGAACAGGATTAGGCTTATACATTGCAGCCTCAATACTTGATAAACACGGCTTTGATTACGGCGCTGCCAATACAGAATACGGTTTTTCGGTATGGTTCACTATGACGTAATATATCAATTATATAACGTTTGGCAAGGCTTTTGAAAAATAGCGCAGAACAAATGAAACTAAGGAGCGCGCCTCAGCTCATACTTGCAAAAAAATAGTTTTATAGTATCCCAGCACTTGACACAGCAGGATTTTTGAGTTATAATATTATCAGTTACAGAGAATCCCTCTGCTTGAATATCCGGGGGTGTAGCTCAGCTGGGAGAGCGCGTGCTTCGCATGTACGAGGTCAGGGGTTCGATCCCCCTCATCTCCACCACAAAAAATGACCGCGGCGCGGTCATTTTTTTATGCGTCAAGCCTGTCGAGCACTCCCTGCACATCTATGCCGGGATGAGTTACTATTATCCTTATTATCCGTTCCGCCGCCGCCTCCCGTATACGGAGCTTTTTGCATATTGTTTCCTTATCCGCGCCGGATGCAGTCAATTTCATTATCTTTTCAACAGTTTCAGCTCTCGCCTTTGATGCTCCGTTGGGTGCTTCAAGCAGCAGTTTTTCAGCATATACCCTCTCGTTATTTATCACAAGCACAGCCATTGTTGAGGGGAGAGAAAAACGTCGTCTCCCGCAGCTGCCGGGGTTCAGGAAAAGAGTGTCGCCCTTTTGCTCGCAGCGATATTTATGTGTATGACCAGATATTACAATATCGGCTTTTGTTTCCGGCGGCATATCACGCAGATCGTGTATCATAAAAAAGCTCTTTCCCTCAAGCTCAAAGCTCAGCTTTTCCGGAAGCTCCTCTATAGTCCTATCGTTGTTTCCGCGCACTATATACAGATGCTTTTTGCCCGATACCGCTTTCAGCTCTGCAAGCAGCTTTTTTGACGCTATATCCCCGGCATGGATAACGGCGCCGCATTCTTCTATTATCGCTTTCACCTCATCGCGCAGCAGCCCGTGCGTATCGGAAATTACGGCTACTTTCATATCTATCAGCTCCTTATAGTTATTGTTCACTGTTTTTAATATACTTTGATCCGCTTTTTTATGCTTATTCCATGAACTTTTTCAAACGGTCAAAAAAATACTTACACACTCCGCCTGTTTAGTGTATAATATATCAGAAAACTAAAAATAAGCTTTGGTATAATTGGAAACGTACATCATTTTGATGATAACGAACAACACACATGATTATTATTAGTAAACAATATTTACAATAAATAATGAAGGAGCTTTCAATCATGCCAAAGACAAAATTCCAGAACGTTATTTTTACTATCATCATGGCTTTTGTTATGGTTTACGCCATGATATGCTATAACATAAGCCTTAACACAGGCGGGATGAAAAACGAGGTTTTTCTGCTCGCATTCCATGAGCTTATTATAATGTGGCCGCTCGCGTTTGTACTTGAGATGTTTGTGGTCGAAAAGCTTTCACATAAGCTTGCTTTCAGAATAGTTACACCAGGCAAAGACAAGCCTATATTTATCACTCTTGCTATCTCATCATTTATAGTATGCCTTATGTGCCCAATGATGAGTCTTGCCGCGACTATCCTTTTCAAGAATGCGGGCAAGGAGTTTGTTGCTGTATGGCTGCAGACCACAGCTCTCAATTTCCCCATGGCATTTTTCTGGCAGATATTCTTTGCCGGTCCATTTGTACGGCTCGTATTCAGGACCATGTTCAAAAAACAGCTTGCAGATTGATAAAACGCCTTTGGCGCGCAAATAACAGCGCCAAAGGCGTTTTCCTTATTCAATTTATTCAATTCCCGCTTCTATTTCATTTCCCAGAATATCGGTAAATGTATAGCTGAAATCAGTATTAACTATATCATATCCCAGATCCTTAAGCCCCTGAGCGACTATTGACGCCCACTTATACGCTCCGGCATAAGATGAATGCAGATTGTCTCCATTATTCTCGGTAAGATTGTATATCTTAGTGATATTGCCATCCTTGTCATCGCCATACAGCGAATACAGGAAATCATAGCTTTCCTGCGACAGGTCTATACATTCACAGTCTGTATCGATCGCAATATCCTTTAAATAACTGCTCCATACCACTGACGGCTTATAGTCATGAGCTGATGCGTTCGGCGTTACGAGTATTGGTGTTATATCCTTTTCGCGACACTGAGCGATCATAGCCTTTACACACTCCGTCATTTCCTCACGGGTAGAATAGCTCCTGTCATTATACGCGCATTCTATGAGCAGTATGTCGCCCGGCTCGCCGTTTGCTGTGACAGACGGGAATGCTGTTGCATACAGTCCTGCCGCATACTGACCGCTGTTCGCAAGATTTGTTACCGGGATATTCACATAATCATCTATTTGCTGTCCCCAGCCTGAGCGTCCGCCGCCTACCTCGTTTTCAAAGCTGCCGTAATATTCACATACGAGTGAATCGCCAATGATATACAGGCGCTGCGGTCTTTCGTAAAACTCAGGCTTTTTAACTGCCTCGGCATAATCAAGCATTGTTGAGCCGTCGCACATCGACACGCTCAGGCTGCCGCCCTCTATTTTTATATCCTCTGCGGTATAGAGCGCGCCCTCCGTCACCTTTCTGTCCGCGTCAGCCTGATCCACATTATTGCCGACCATATATCCGTTTACATATATATCGCCGCGTGCCGCTTCGGCTTTCTTGAATGTTATATCGTAATACCCGTCAGCAAGACTTCCAGAGAGGAGCTTTCCCTCCTCCTTGACATCGCCTATGCTCTCAAATATATACACCGGTACGACCTCATACAATTGTCCGGCTGCGTGAGAAAGCTCAAAGCCGCTCATTTCGGTATCAGCAGTTGTCAGCTCCTCAAAAGAGCTGCCCGTCTTTAAATACTCATGTCTGCTGCCATTTGATACAGGGAGCTTTTCGCCCTCTTTTACATCAACACAAGCCACAGATACAAGCTTTCCCTCCGCGTCATACATGACAGTCACAAGCATTCCGTCTGACGCGGCAGCTGCAGCGGGTATCTGAGAAAGCTTTGCCTCCTCATATGTGCCGTCGCTGTAATATACTCTGTATCCCTTTATATTATCCCCGGCGATACTGCCCGGAGCATATGTTAGTGTCCCCTCGGTCACGCCGCCGGAATAGAATTTGTCAACTGTATATTCCACCGATACCGGATTGTCCTCTCCGGTATAGGCATTTGCTGAGATCACCGCTGTTCCCGCGCCCACGGCGTTCATGACGCCGTTTTCATTTATCCTTATTACCGACTCATCCGATGACGCAAAATCCTTCAATGTGTACTCTACATTTTCACCGTTCTCATCAACACAATTTTCTATTCCAAACAGCTCCGCTGTGCCAAGCTGTAAGGTCCTGCTCTCCGCGCTCCATTCCTTTATGACCGGATCCGGCACAAGCTCCACCTGTTTATTCTCTGTAGCTCCGTTATACTCGGCGCATATATTTACCGTCCCCGAAACGTCTGGCGCTATGCTGAGCATACCTGTTTCATCTATGCTTACTCCGTCAATACCGCTGACCGAATACTCTATCCCTGTTCCGGGGCGCATATACTGCAAAACCGCTGTGTATTGAACAGATTTTCCGTGTCCCTCTGAAACAGGGATTCTGTCAGGGCCGTTTATCTCGATAGCAGCCATGTCAGGATACGATATGTCGATATATTCAAGACTTACTCCGCTGCCGCTTACCGATGCGATCTTTTCTGTATTCTCCAACGCATGGTCTATCACCGCTGTTTCCGAGTTCTGTATGATAGCTATATCGTTTTCAGCTTTATCCAATACAGCCTCAAACTCCATATTGTCCTTTACTGTTATAAGCTTGCCGTTTACATATATGCCGTCTCCCTTATATTCAGCTGTTAATATTTTATCGCCTGCCTGGTCGTTCAGATACAGGACGCCGCCCTCTGAAAATGTGACATTGCTCCTGAACGAGGTGACATCCTTTGTTTCCGTGTCTGTCTCATAGCTGCCTTCAAGCGCAAGCGCGCCCGCTCCGCCGCTGAAATCCGTTTCATAATATACCGAATCTGTTTCACATTCAAGCTGCATATCAAGACTGTTAGTTCCCGAACCGATGATTATGCTCTTTTCAGCGCCTGTATATCCGCCCTTTTCCGCTGTGACTGTAAGCTCCTCGCCCTCGGGCAGAGACGGAACTGTCAGCTTTCCGGTTTCATCTGTAAAAAACCTGATACCGTTTACATTTATATTTGCATATCTGTTTGATGTTATATCAAGGCTGTAAAGCGCCGCTCCGTTGCCCTCAGATACCTCTATGCTGCTTATAGCGACCGCGCCCCATTTATCACAATGGAACACTATCTCGTCAGTATCCTCTCCGGTAACGACCGACTCTGTGCGCCATTCGTTGAAATTATCACCGTTTAATGAAATATATCGGTCTGCTATCTGAAAATACGCATACGGGTCATTCGTATTCCTGAGTGTTGAGCCGTTGTTTGTCACAACAGGCTTTGCAAATGTGAGCGTCACCTTGCTGCCCTTTTCTATCTCAGGCATGTTCAGCGTAATTATGGTGTTGTCGTTCGATGACGCGGTCGCCAAATAAATATATGACCCGTCTGCTTTGAACTCCTCCTCCGCCGGAAATGTGCCCACCTCGCTGTTATGCTCCAGATCTGTGACCGCGGCGTATTTCCTGTTCATATCGCCCGATGTTGTAACGGTAATATCATCAGTCAGCTTTACATCTGTAATATCATCTGTAGATCCGTCCGTTATTATATTCACTCCGCTGAATGTATATGTAATGCCGTCTGCCGCATATACGGGCACGGTAAATACCGCGGCTATCGCCGCCGCTGCTATAAAACCTTTCATATTATACTGCTCCTTTCGATACGGTATTCCGCTCTTTTTTCTCCTGTAACCAGTATACCATAATCCCTGTTTTTATTCAAGATTATATCCCGGATTTATTACAGTTTTTATCCTGACAATCAAAAATAGTACAATTCAAAAAACGAGTTGCATTTATCAAAATATTATGATAGAATACATATGGAAATAAAAACACAGTCCGGTTGGTAGTCCGGACGCGGTATATACCGTCAGTAACCTGCCTCCTTGGTTGTCCGATTTCCTTATCATGGCATAGCCAAACAATAAGGAGGAAACGCATGTGTATTATTATTTCAAGACTGACGATATTATTTGAAGATCCGTTCTGGATAGGTCTTTATGAGCGCGAGTATGATGGCAAATATGAAGTATGCAAAATAACTTTCGGCTCTGAACCCAAAGACTATGAAGTATATTCCTTTATGTTATCAAACTGGGGACGTCTGAAATTCAGTCCCGCCTTGACAGGCTCGCAAGCAACGTCAGAGCATATCAATCCTAAGCGTATGCAGCGGATTATAAAACGTCAGCTGAAAACAGGATACATTGGCACCAAAGCTCAGCAAGCGCTTAAGCTGCAGCACGAGCAAATAAAGACAGAAACAAAAACACGCCGCAAAGCTGAAAGAGAGCTTGAAAACAAACGCAAATTTGAGCTGCGGCAGAAAAAGAAAAAAGAGCGGCACAGGGGACACTGATGCGGCACAGAGGGGCTTTAGAAAAGCAGCGAGGGGGTACAGCCCCCTGCGCTACTGCCCCTTTACAATATTTTCTATGATATCTATACAGTTCTCTATGCCAACCGTGCTGCTGTTCAGCATAAGCGTGTAGTTTTCAAACCTGCCCCATTCGCGGTCGGTGCAGTATTTATAATTGATACTTCTTTTTTTATCCATTTCACGCATACGCCGTTCCGCCTCCTCGGGATCATCTCCGTATATACTCGTTATTCTGCTTATCTTTTCAGCCTTATTTCCGAATATAAATACATTAACACAATCCTCCCTGTCTCGCAGGATATAGTCAGCGCATCTTCCCACTATAACACACGGTCCTTTTTCCACTATGTCAAGTATTATCTTTCTTTGAATTGAATGCAGATAGTCGTCTATCGATATACCCTGTCTGTTCCTGCCAACGAACGCATACGAAAATATGCTTTTGGTCGGTGAGTATTCTCCCGCCTTTTCGATAAACTCACTTGCCAGTCCGGTTTTCTCGGCTATCTCAGCGATTATTTCCTTGTCATAATAGCCTATGCCAAGCCTCCGGGCAGCGCTTTCACCTATGTATCTTCCTCCGCTGCCAAACTGGCGGCTTATTGTGATTATCCTGTTTTTCATCATAAGATCAGCTCCTTTTAAATATTTTAGTCATTAATTGCGCTAATTGTTCTTTTGTATATGCGGCGCAGAAACACAATCGCGACAGCCGCGGAGACTGTTTCCGCTATAGGGAAGGTGAGCCATACAGTCCATGACATATCTGCCGATCTTACAGCAAGCAGAGAAAATCCCCATGCCACAGGCAGCACTAACAAAAGCTGTCTGCAAACAGATATAACGAGCGATTCGAGCCCGCCGTCGAGCGCCTGGAACACGCCCTGGAGCGACACATTGAGCCCCGCAAAAATAAAGCTCAGCGATATTATGCGCATCGCGCTTATACACAGCGCCTCGGTCTCGCCCGACAATCCGAACAGCCTTGCAAACGGAGACGCAAAGACCTCAAGCAATACTATTCCTGCAACCATAATTATAAGCGTATACTCTATTCCATATCTGATCCCCTGCATGATCCTTTTTCTGCTGCGCATTCCGTGATTAAATGATACTATAGGCGTTATAGCGTCCCTAAGCCCAAATGCGGCAAACAATACAAACTGCTGTATTTTATAGAACAGACCATATGCCGTTACCATTGATTCGCTGACTCTTACGAGTATAACGTTAAATCCGTATGTCATAAACGACATCAATGCCTGCGCTATTATCGCCGGAAAGCCTATCGAATATATCCCCTTTATTATCCTGGCTGACGGCTTAAGATACTCCGGTTTGAACGGTACCGACCTGTTAAATTTTATATGAAACACGAGCGCCGCTATAAACGATGCCACCTGACCGATTACCGTGGCATATGCCGCGCCCCTGACTCCCATCTCAGGCGCGCCCAAAAGACCGTATATCAAAACGGGGTCAAGTATTATATTTATTACCGCGCCGGCTATCTGAGCGGCTGTTGACCAGATAGAAAGCCCTGTTGCCTGCAGCTGCTTTTCAAAGATAGAGAAGAAAATTATGCCCATGGATATTATGCAGCATATGCGCAGATAATCGACTGCCATACCGAAGATCAGTTCGTTTGATGTCTGGCTTGCCACATACGCCTTTACTCCAAAGCAGCCAAACAGCACGCACAGGATATATATTACTGTCCCCAAAAATATCGCGTTTCCTGAAACCAAACCTACCTTTTTTATATCACCCTGACCAAGACTTTTTGAAAGCAATGCGTTGACGCCGACACCCGTTCCTATACCAACCGCTACCATCATCATCTGCACAGGAAAAGCGAGAGTCAGAGCGTTGAGCGCCGCCTCGCCGTTTTCTGCCATATTTGAAACAAAGGCGCTGTCTACGATATTATAGAACGCCTGCAATACCATTGAAACTATCATAGGCGCGCCCATGCCGATCATAAGCCTGTTTACAGGCATGGTTCCCATCTTGTTTATTGCCATTTCGTTATTCATGTGATCCTCCTGATATTACCGAAAACAGAAAAAGAGCGCAGATCCTTATCTGGACTTACGCTCTCGCTGCTCGATTCGGTTTATAATATTGCTTTATTTTTTCCTCAGCAAAATAAAAAAACGCATCGTTTATCAACTGGATTTACGTGATAAACACTACGCGTTAATACATTCAATATTTTATTTCACTTCGGAGCTTCAACCAGAATTATATCACTGTTCAGCTGAAAAGTCAAGAAAACAGGTTCAAAAAAAATTTCAACAGATATTTATGTTGTGAATTGACAACCATATGTCGATATTGTATAATATAATTATCAGAAACCATTTGAAAGGAATGATAAAATGAAGAATTATATTGAGTCCGGCAAAGCGGTGCTTGGTATAGAGTTTGGCTCTACCAGGATAAAAGCAGTGCTTATAGGAGAGGACAAGGCTCCTATAGCGAGCGGCAGCCATGATTGGGAAAACAGCCTTATAAACGGAATATGGACCTACAGCCTTGAGGAAATAAAGGCCGGTCTGCAGGACTGCTACAGCAAGATGGCAAAGGACGCCTACGACAAATACGGAGCTGAAATAACACAGCTGGGCGCTATCGGATTCAGCGCAATGATGCACGGATATATGGTATTCGATAAGGATGGAAACCTGCTTGTGCCGTTCCGCACATGGAGAAACACTATAACGGAGCAGGCATCAAAGGAGCTTACAGAGCTTTTCAATTATCCCATACCGCAGAGATGGAGCATAGCCCATCTTTATCAGGCAATGCTCAACGGTGAGGAGCATGTTAAGGATATTGTATTCCAGACAACGCTCGCAGGCTACATACATTGGATACTTTCCGGTGAAAAGGTGCTCGGTGTAGGCGAGGCATCAGGCATGTTCCCGATAGACATTAGCACAAAGAAATTCAACACAAGAATGATAGAGCAGTTCAACGAAAAAGCGGCGGCATATCCATGGAAGCTGGAGGATATACTCCCTACAGTTCTTGTCGCAGGCGAAAACGCGGGCAGCCTTACAGCGGAGGGCGCAAAGCTGCTTGACGTATCAGGCAAGCTCCAGCCAGGAGCGCCTATGTGTCCGCCGGAGGGCGATGCTGGCACAGGCATGGCTGCGACCAACAGCGTAAAGGTGCGAACAGGGAACATCTCCGCCGGGACCTCAGTTTTCGGCATGGTAGTTCTTGAGCACGAGCTTAAGGAAGTGCATTCGGAAATAGACCTTGTTACTACACCTGACGGAAATCTTGTGGGCATGGTGCACTGCAACAACTGTACATCAGACCTCAACGCATGGGTAAACTGCTTTAAGGAGTTTGCTCAGAGCTTCGGTATTGAGGTGAGCATGCCAAAGCTATATGATACATTCTATTTTGAGTCGACGAAGGGCGATCCAGACTGCGGCGGTCTGCTCGCGTACAACTACTTCTCGGGCGAGCATATAACAGGCTTTGAGGAGGGCAGACCAATGTTTGTAAGGACTCCGGAAAGCAAGTTCAGCTTTGCGAACTTTGCGCGCGTGAACCTTTACACAGCTCTTGGCGCTCTCAAGACAGGTCTTGATATTATGCTTGTTGACGAGGGCGTAAAGCTCAACAGGATCACAGGCCACGGCGGTCTTTACAAAACGCCTGAGGTAGGACAGCAGATAACAGCAAACGCTATAAACGCGCCCGTATCGGTAATGGAAACAGCGGGCGAGGGCGGAGCCTGGGGTATAGCTCTGCTTGCAGACTATATGATCTCTAAGGACGAGAACGAAACACTGGACGAGTATCTTGAAAACAAGGTATTTGCCGGAAATGCCGGCACAGTGATAGGCCCTGTTGAAAAGGATGTAGAGGGCTTCAACGTATTTATTGAGAGATATAAAAAGGGTCTCGCGATAGAGCGCGCGGCGGTTGACAATCTTAAATAACGTAAAAAAACAGCAGCGGCTTTCTTTTTGCCGCTGCTGTTTTTATGTCACTTCTTTTCCTCATGATAATCCTTTTCGGCATTTACATTCCATATCTTATCCTTGCTGTAAACACCGCTTTTTGAGCCTGTCAGCTCATCCACTGTTTCAAATGCCGTGAGCATGGAATGATCCATATTATTATACCTGTGCTGACCGTTCCTGCCCATACAGAACAGATTGTTGAAGCTGTCAAGATACTTCTTGATATCCTCTATTCTGTCGTATGTGTCAAAATATGCCGGATACGCTTTCTTTATACGCTCCATATGCGAGTCTATTATATCCTCAGCCCTTATAACGCCTATCTTTTCAAGCTCTGACGCCGCGAATTTAATAAACTTGTCATCAGGACTTGTCCACATCTCATCGCCCTCATTGCAGAAGTATTCAAGACCTATCCATACCTTGTTTTTAAAGTCCTCTACCATGTACGGCGACCAGTTGTTGAATATCTGTATTCTGCCCAGCTTTACAGACGCGTCCTGGACATATATCCAGCAGTCTGGAACAAGCCCGTTGAAATTCGGTATATCCGTATTGTTTTTAAGGCAAAGACGGTCAACAAGCAGTCCAACCGTTATGAAATCACGGTAGGGCAGTCCTTTTGCCGCTGCCGCAATATCTGCCGGAGCGCTGTCCTCTATAGCCGGTACCAGCTCGCGTACAGGCATTGTTGAAAGTACAGCGTCAGCATTTATATGCTTTTCTCTGCCTTTTTCAATATATGTCACTCCTGTGGCGGTTTTGCCCTTCATATTTATTTTTACAACACGGCAGTTCATTTTTACCTTTGCCCCCGCTTTTACAGCCTGCTCAAGAGCGGTCTCCCAGAGCTGACCTGGTCCGAACTTAGGATAATAGAACTCCTCGATCAGAGAGGTCTCCACTGCCTTGCCGTTTCCTGTCATCTTTCTGAACATATCGCTTATAACGGCGCGTATGGAAAGCCCCTTTACTCTCTGCGAGCCCCAGTCTGCCGAAATTTGCGATGGGTGTCTGCCCCATACCTTTTCGGTGTAGCCCTCAAAGAACATAGAATAAAGCTTCTTTCCGAAACGGTTTATATAGAAATTCTCAAGAGATGTTTCCTGACGCTTATGTATGACCGATGCCATATAAGAGCAGCCCGCACCCATAGTTGTAACAAAGCCCATGTTCTTTATTGTCTCAGGCTTCATAGTTACGGGGTAGTCAAAAAACTTATTTTTATAGTATATTCTCGAAACTCTGTGACGCTTAAGCATTACATCATCATATTTTTCCGGATCTTTGCCGTTTGGATCATATTCCTTTTCCCTGCCGAGCAGCTTGTCATCTATAGACGGCGCGCCTTGCGGGCTCATTATCTCATACCACCAGTCGGTTACTCGCTTGCTCTTTGAGAAAAATCTGTGTCCGCCTATATCCATACGGTTGCCGTTGTATTTTACTGTCTGTGATATTCCCCCGATACGGTCGGTTTCCTCAATCACTGTTACCTCATAGCCCTTGTGCTTTTTCATTAGCTCATACGCGGCAGTTATTCCCGCCGGTCCGGCTCCTATAATTACAATTTTCATACTATTTGCTCCTATATAATATTATTTTTCGCGCAATAAAATTCCAGATCAATACCAACACCGCTGTTATGACTTTTGACAACATGAAGTATACCCCCATAACATCAGTAAACAGATACATAAGCAGCTCAGTAAACAGCAGTCCAATCGCCCCTATCACAGCATACACTAAAAACTCCATGGATACACTGTTCTTCTTCTCAGTAAATATAAAGAATTTTGACAACAGAAAATTTACAAACAGTCCAAATATAAACCCTGCCGCCGCCGATACAAGATAGTGAAGCTTCAAACTGCAAAGCCACAATACTCCGGCATCTGCCACAAACGCTATACCGCCGACAAATACATATCTGAAAAACTGGATAAATATGTTTTGAGTCGGAGTATAAAATAAATTCTTCATATCAAAAGATTTGATATAACAGAATAATTCTTTCACTTTTTATCCTTTCTACATTGCTATACAATTTAATACTCTTTCTATTATATCACAAAAAACACATCAGTTCAACACTAAAAATTATTTTATTACATTTGGTATCAAATTTCTGCCCGATTAGTAAAAAGCTATTGCAAAGCTGATATTTATGTTGTATACTTTAGATAAGCAATTGCTAATGATAAAGATGGCGACAGCTGCATCAGCCGCCGCCGCAGGAGGTGTTAATATGCCCATAGATATTCATATATTATGGCTTATAGGCGTGGTCGTATTTGCGGTGCTTGAGGGAGTTACATATCAGATGATCTCAATATGGTTCATGTTCGGGGCGATGGGAGGACTTATAGCGTCGCTTGTAACAGACAGCTTTCTCGCGCAGATGGTCGTATTCCTTGCCATATCGATACTGCTGCTCGCCGTGCTGCGCCCGCTCTCGATGAAGCTCGTGAAAAATCAGGACTTCAAGAGCAACACCGATGGGCTTATAGGCAAGGAGGTGCTTATAACACAGGAGGTAAGCAATATAAAGGGAACCGGACAGGGAAAGATCAACGGTATGGTATGGACGGTGCGCAGCGAGGATGATATTCCGCTCCCGGCAGGGGAAACAGCAAAAATAGAGCGCATCGAGGGCGTAAAGCTCATTGTATCAGCAAAACGATAACACGCTCATGCGGCAGATGAACGCATGAACAAATTTATACGCAGAAAGGAGAACAGTTATGATCTACTTTGTACTTGGATTGATAGCAATTATTCTTATAATCCTTATAATGAACATAAAGATAGTACCGCAGACGAACGCTTACATAATAGAGCGTCTTGGCGGATACCACACCACATGGGCTGTGGGAATACATTTCAAGATCCCGTTTATTGACAGGATAGCTAAAAAGGTAAATATGAAGGAGCAGGTAGTAGACTTCAAGCCTCAGCCTGTTATCACAGAGGATAACGTTACAATGCAGATAGACACAGTAGTCTACTATCAGATAACAGATCCAAAGCTGTTTGCCTATGGTGTGGAGCGTCCTATGGTAGCGATAGAAAACCTTACCGCAACAACGCTCAGAAATATCATAGGCGATCTGGAGCTTGACGAAACACTGACCTCGCGCGACACAGTAAACACTCATATGCGCGCGATCCTTGACGAGGCTACAGACCCGTGGGGAATAAAGATAAACAGAGTTGAGCTTAAAAACATAATGCCGCCTGCCGAGATACAGGACGCAATGGAGCGGCAGATGAAAGCTGAGCGTGAGCGCCGTGAAAGCATACTCCGTGCTGAGGGTGAGAAAAAGAGCGCAATACTCATAGCCGAGGGTGAGAAAGAAAGCGCCATCCTACGCGCTGAGGCGAAAAAACAGTCGGCTATACGCGAGGCTGAGGGTCAGGCAGAGGCGATACTTAAGGTACAATCAGCTGTTGCAGAGGGAATAAAAAAGATAAACGAGGCTAAGCCATCGGAGGGATACCTTACAATAAAGTCGCTTGACGCATTTGAAAAGGCTGCTGACGGTAAGGCTACAAAGATAATTGTTCCTTCAAACATACAGGGACTTGCCGGATTAGCCACAACACTTGGCGAAGTAATAAAAACAAAGGATGCCTGACTCGGTAAAAACGGACAGCAGGTATAACACATCGGAGCGGCGCATTACGCGTCGTCTCCGAAAGGACTGCTTTTTTGGGAAAGGCATGGTCAAATTAAAATGATTTTGGGAATATGTGATAATGATGAGGATTGTCTCGATCAGGAGAAACAGCTGCTTGAAGCTGTTCTGAAAGAGATGAGCATAGAGCATGAGCTATACTGCTATACATCTCCGCAGGAGCTTATAGACAGCGGGAAACGATTTGATATACTGTTTCTTGACGTTGAAATGGATCATCTGAACGGCTTGCAGACAGCGGAAATGCTACATAAAAAATACAGGCATACGCTCATATTCTTCGTTACAAACTATGAGGGATATATGGACGATGCCCTAAACAGACACGCGTTCCGGTTCTGGGTAAAGCCAATAAACCGTCAGCGTCTTATATATGGTATTGAATCGGCTCTTAAGGAGATAAACGCGAGTAACACCACTCTTAACGTCATGCTTGATAAAAAGCTGCTGCGCATACCTATGAGCGATATAATATATGTATGCGCTCAGAACAAAATGACCGGTATAGTAACAACAGACGGCAGCCTCGAGGTAAAGGAGGCTTACAAAAATGTATGCGTAAGACTCAACAAGGAGTTCTTCTGTCCCTCGCACGCAAGCTACTGCGTGAACCTTAACTATGTGGTAAAATATACTCATGACGAGGTGCTTTGCAGACATAACGGCAGAGATTATCCGGTATTCATGTCCAAAAGAAAATATCGCGACTTTGCCTCAAGATTCATTGAATGGATAGGTGAAAATGTATGATGCCTGATACTTGCTTTGCTGTCGGAGTTGCGGCTGAATGTATTATATTCGTGCTGTATATGAACACCGCATTTGCCATGAAAATAAACAGGGCATTCAGTGTTCTGTGCTCTGTTGCCGGATATACAGTTCTGCTGCTTGCCGGAGCGCCGGGAAATACAGTATTGTTCTATATTTGCTTTACAGCCATAAACCTGGCGCTGTTTCGGCTGTGCTGCACGGTGAACACAAAAACAGCAGTTTTTCAAAGTCTGCTTGTAAGTCTTATACTTTTAGCCTCAGAGCTGATTGTAGTATTTGCGGATACTGATATAAATATCCGGCTGATGTTTGGGCAGAGCCTGAAATTCCTTATAAAGAGCCGGATAATGTACGCGCTCGGCATGCTTATACTGTGCAGCCTATGCTCTAAAAAGATAATTGCGATAGGCGGAGTATCACCATTCAATGTTATAGTACATTCCGTTTCAGCGGCTATAATGGTGATAACGATAGAGGAAGCATTTACAAGCAGGCCATATATAATGATATATATAATGCTGCTTGCCATAAACATTTCAGTCTTTGCGGCAGGTGAGCTTTCCGCTCTGAAAAACAAGGAAATACAAACGATACTTGACGAAAATCAGAAACACGATGCTGAACTTGAAAGCTACAAACTTATGTATGAAAAATATGAAAACACACGTGTTATGCGTCACGACTTCAAGGAACAGCTTTCAACTCTGCGTGCTCTTATAAGCAGCGACAGCGCTGAGGCAAAACGATATGTGGAAAAGCTTGATTCTATCTGCCGCGAACTTGATTTTACAGAATATACAGACAATAAGGTCCTGAATATCTTGCTTGACAGAAAGCTTAAGGAATGCCATGAAAAGGGGATAAAACTGTATATAAGCTCAGGCGGAGCGCATATTGACTTTCTTTCTGAATTCGACACAGTAGCGATATTTTCTAATCTTATAAACAACGCTATGGAAAGCTGTATGCTGTCGTCAGAAAAAAACATTTTTGTTGATCTCGGAACTAAAAACGAAAGCTTTACTGTAATAAAGGTTGAAAACAACTGTGATGAACCGCCCGCTGCTGTGAATAACGCGCTTATATCGCGCAAAAATGATGCGGAACTGCACGGGCTTGGTATGAAAAGCATTCGAGAGGCGCTAAAAAATTACGGCGGTGAGCTGAGCTGGAGCTATGACGCGGATAAAAAGTTTTTCCGAACTGTTGTAGTTTTTTCAACTGACCGGTAAACATTCCTAAATTCAGAGGCTGCTGTAAAACTCATAGAGTTTTTTCCGGCAGCCTCATGTGATTTCAGAAAAACAATGCAGAGATGGAGAAAAAACAGCAGTCATCTACATTAAGCAATGCGTTGGTACACCGATGATCATTCGCCTTATGTGGTCTGTGCATTTCTATGCAGCCCCCAATTGCGATCCTACTAATTTTACAACCAAATAGCCGATTGTAAAACTCTAAATTCTTAGGTTTTATGCGGCTTTTTTTACTCAATTTATAATGATTTTCTCCGTTTTTATGGTATAATTAATATATAAAACCAAAGAAAACTACCAAAAGAACGGAGAAAAAATCATGCGT
>CALXSS010000046.1 GCA_944391225.1 uncultured Clostridia bacterium | reverse complement strand
TCGTGCGTATGAGTGAGCGCCGCGTTTGTTTTTACTCAAACGAACGAATGCGTGCGAGATGCAACGAGATATCCCCTAAAAGTTACCACCAGTTTTTGAACCTCCCCTCCCCCTTTGGCATGCGCGAGATGATCCACCGCTTGTACGCAGCCAGACGCGAGTTGAACGCAGTCATAAACTGATTATAGCTCTCCATATCCCTCTGATACATGTTTATCTTTGCGAGAATGTAGTCGGTGTACATGCTGTCAAACGGCGGCGGGCATACGGTAAGATCAGTAACAACCCTCACGATCAGCCCTTGATCCGACTTAGTCTCGGTCATCAGGTCAAGCGAGCCGAGCGGAACGCTCAAGATATACCCGTCATCATATCTGATACCGAGCACAGGCAGCTGCTCAATAGTCTCATCGCCCATAGTGAGCCTTACAGTATCCCCGGCGATAAACTCACAAACATCTATGCGCAGCTCAGAATTTTCCTTATCAAGTGTCACACCGCCATGATACCTTACGCGGCGTATAGGCTGATATGGTACAAGATAGTCCACCTCAACCGATACAGGACGCCTGACAGGATTATACACGACTTTTCCGTTAAGCCCCTTTACATAGAATTTCCTATTCCCGTATTCGCGCATATCCTCCTTGTTTACCACCGTTCCGCCGCTTATAACATACACAATATTTTCCATGTCAACACCCTCAGGCAGCAGGAACGAGCCGTCATCGCTCACAGGCAGCGTCATTCTCCTATAAGTGTGCCTGTCCTCAACTATAAGCATTGACGATACCTCGTCACACCAGATATACATCTCGTCAGTATCATATTCGGACGGATAATAGCTGCGCACCTGTCTTATCACATCATTAATATACAAAATTTATCACCCCCAGACTGTACCCGGAATAGTTTTATACCGTCGTCCGCCCTCCGAACGCATAAGCTCTATCTCATAGAACACCACGCGCCCTGTGCCCGATATCCTGTAGAAATAGCAGGAGCCGTTCACAGCCCTTACGGGAACGCGGAAAACATTATGCCCCGGCGCTGTAAAAATCCCGTGGCTTACGAATATTTCGCCGTCAATTGAGGTCTCTACGCAGAACTCAGCGCCCTCCTCCACATCGGCGCGCAGCCACAGCTCTGTTACCGCCTTGTTATCAAGAGAATTGTCATAGAGGCGAACACTCGTAAAGCTCCAGCCTACTGTGTCGCCCGTATCCGCGTCAGCTTCATAAACTGTTCCGGTATCGGCAATATAGAACGAACCGCAGTGGCGGAAGAACCCGACAGCGTTAAAATCATCCTGTATATGCCAAAGCCCTGTGCGAGTATCGTATGTGAGCAGCTCGCGCACGCTGCCGCGCACAGCCGAGGCATAGTACACGCTGCCGTCAAAGCCTGAGACTGCAGCCGAATATGAGGCATTGAGCTTTGAGGATATGCAGCGCGGCACGCCGCCGGAATATATATAGAATCCATGATACGCAAGGAAGATCACTCCCTCCGGCGTGACGGCTATGGAATCCGGATCAATACAGCCAACGCCCTCTATAACAGATGCAGAATAATTCGCAGCATTAGACCCATATATAACTGTTATGCTGTCCTCCTTAAATGCTACTACCTCTGTTCCATACTCGCATATACCTGTAAACGCGCCGGGCGTGTCTGAAACAATACGCGCCGCATACCGCGCCGCAATATCGGCGGCGGAAAACGAGAACGTATCGTCCGCAGCAGACGCGAATATCATGTTCCCTGTAGGAATAGTGCCCCATATCCTGTTATGGTGCGCGGTTATATGATCGAACTGCCGTGTTCTGCGCGAAAGCGTGATGCCTGAGCAGTAGCAGGTCCCGGCGGAGAGCGCCATATTGTCAAAATCGAGCATTTCTCCGTCAGCGTTATAGAGATCGAAATAGATATAATGCACATACGCCTTGACACCGCTTATCGTAACGGACGAGACGTCAAAGCCCGAAACTATGGCAGAGGTGATAGTATACTTGTCTATGAGCGTAGGATCGGCAATAATATCGGTATCGACCGTATTATTATAATGAAAATCCTGGCTTCCCTGCGGTATGACCTCGCCATCTGTTCCGTTGTAGGTCCAGACCTGACCGCAATTTGAATCACGGTCAGGAAAACCTTCTATTGTAAGCTCCTCGCCCTGCTCAAATATCTGTTCAAAAATATTCGACGAGGGCAGCGTAGTACCCGATGATATGGCGTACTTGTCAAAAAAACGCGAGTTATCGACTATAAGCACATCATTTTCATCATAGACCTTGTAATTTACTACAGCGTCAAAGCCATAGCGGAATGTAGCGAGATAATTTCCTCGACTGTTCGTTCCGCTTGTCAGGATAAGATCATCCATCACGGTATTGCCATGATCGAACTTATCGGTATCGGAATCATAATAGTACATTGCAGACATAGCCGAGCCATCAGCATCGGCGTTGAATCCGTTTATAATATACAGACTGCCCATGCGTACTATCGACCATTTATAATCAGAACCGAGCTGTATGTCCCCGCTTTTAGCAGCGCCGTTATAATAGAATACGCCTCCGGCGATACCTGTAAATAGAGTAAGCTCCTTGACCTTTGCGCTGTCGGGAGCACATACAGCCCGTATATCCTGCATAGTGACGGCAGCTCTGCGGCTGCCTCTGGGCGCGGCGCAGGGATATTCGGAGCCGGACATATTTTTCATATCCGAAAACTCACCCCTGCTTGCGCGTCTAAGCCTGTCAAGCCCGTAAAAATTGTACGCCGATACTGACCTCGGCGTTTTCGAGCCGTATAATCCAAATTCCACAGCCCCACCCCTTTAATACATTCCAAGCATGGAGCCTTCATAAGCTGCGTGCTGCTTAGCCATCTGAATATCGTATTCACGCTCCGCCTCAGCCGTCCACGGATCTATGGAATAGCCTGAGCCGGTGCGGTAACCCGAAAGCCATGGCAGATACATCTCATCATCAGCCGTAAAGAAGCCGCGCATTGCCGCGTTATTGTACGCGTTCTCCACTGTGCTCTGCATATTCTGCATCTCCTGCGCGTCATTTTCAAGTATGAGCGAGCGCAGCGCCTCGGCAGACATCTGATCATAGCGGCTCAGATCTATGCCGCCTTTCTCAAGCTCTATTCGGCTCAGCTCATTTTCGTAATAGTCCTTTTCGGAATTTCTCTGATTGTCGATCCACCGCTGTTTTTCCTCGCGCTCACGCTCTCCGGCAGTGACCATGTCGGTTATCGCGTCTCGGTCAGTCGTATAGAGCTTATCATAATACGAATCTGCCGTATCCTGCGCGCTCTCAAGATTTGAGAGCAGTCGCTGTGTTTCGCCCGTATATCTGTTATACGCGTTCTGTTCAAGAACAGGGATCATATCAGTGAGCTTTTCGAGCACAGCGTCACGGTCAGCCATAGCCTCGGAGAGCACCGCTCCGCTCGCGCCGGTAATTGATGAATTATTGTCGTTCAAAACGCGGCGCATAGCCTGTTCCGCCTCGCGGCGGTACTGTGTTCTGTACGCCTGATATGCCGGATCCTGCTCCGGATCATAATCAAATCCCTCACGTTCAAGAATGGCGTCAAGCGCGTTATCTATCTTATCTCCATAGCGCTGCTCAGTATAGCCGAGAACATTCTCGCCGCCTATTATGCCGGCTCTGTCCTCCATGCCTGAAACCGCCGCGTCAGCCTGAGATCTTGGCAGATACGCTATACCGTCCTGAACATATACCGGCTTAATGGACTGACCGCCTATCATAACATTTTCGCCGTCCCAGTTGACTGTTCCGGAATAGCCCTGAGCCGTGACATAGTCGCGCGCAGCCACAAGCTCATCGCCGCTCTGGCGGTATGCCGTATCTGTCAGCTGCCTTATGCCGGACGGGCTTGCGTATGTTATCCCGTTGTCGTTGTACTCAGGAGTATAGGCGCTTTTACCGTCTATAGTGACGGACGAGCCATCCCAGCCAATGCGGCTGTTATCGACCCCTCTCGCGTTCAGCGTTGAGCGCACAGGCATCAGCCCGGCGGGCTGCGCGGATCTTTTACCCGCGCTGCCGCTATTTTTATCACCTCCCGGTGTTACGATCTTATCCGCTATTTTTATCACCTCCGCTTATATCTACAGCGACCAGACCGCCGCTTCTCTGCGACAGCCTCTGAATATCGTCTATGAGCTGTTCCTTGCCGTCAAAGCTCATATTCTTGAGCGCCGTAACGGCAGCCTCGCTTGAGGCAGGTTCAAACAAGCCGTTCTGCCAGAATGACATTATAGTGTTGTTTGCAGTCTCGCGAGAATACGGGCTTTCATGCTGCGGCACAATATCCACATCGAAATACAGGCTGCGCCACTCAAGACCGTCGTCTCCCCATACCTTTTTGAACATTCTCGACTTATCGAACCCGGCAAACGATTTTCTGCCCAGCTCGTCTGTGACGCGGTATGTGCGTTCATCGTCAAAGAACTGACGCATTAGCTCAAGCATCATAATAACTATCTTCTTATACGAATCATACGTATCGTTGATAATAGCGCGCGAACGTTTCTCACCCGACTGCCGTAAGGTTTCAATGGCAGATGCGGCGGTTACGCCGCTGTTGGTCGCGCCCTGCTGAAAATCGCGGTTAGCAAGGATTTCCTTAAGCTCGTCCTTTTTATACTCGCGGTGAGTAAGATAGTATTCATTAAGAGAAGTATTATCGATAGGCCTCAATGCGTCAGGCTCGCCCTCATAGTGGACTATGTTCCTGGAAACGTCCTTGAACTCCTCCTCATCTACTCCGCCGCTGCGCTTGGCAAGATAGCGCGGCTTGGCGCCGCACATTATATTTTCCGTCACAGCCCTGTCGAGCTTGTTTATCTCGACCTGTGACGGCTTTCCTATATCTATCATGCCGAACCCGAACGGGCAGTGCTCCACGGGATAGAGTACATCAAAAACGACCGGATACTGACGGTGAGCATAGATGCCGTTTTCATAGCCATCCATATCCTCCGTCGCGGAAATGACCGTATTGTGACAGAACTTTATCATATGCAGCGTTCCGTCAGTTTTCTTATAGTAGCAGTCAAGGACGGAGGAACGGTTTTTGAGCGTGTAGCTCTGGCAAAGCGTTTCCACCTCGGCATTGCCGGAAAACAGATGCGCGTGCTCAGCATATCTCTCCCTGAGCAGATCATTTTCCACTGCCGCGGATATGAACAGGAACTGACTGTCCTGAATATCCGAAAGGTGCATATCCACGTAAATATCAAGAATATCCACCGCGCGTATATCAATATTGCCCGTCAGCTCGTTATAGAACACGCCGTAGACGGCGGTGCCGAACTTCAGCTTAGAGCGCATATTTTCCTTATAAACACGCTTGAACTCGGAAATATCGAGCTGTGCCGGGACTATTTTTGAAAGCAGCTCCGCCGTGCGGGAGCCGTCCGGCTCGCGCTCAAGTATATTCGGCGCCGGATAGCTGTCTATGGCGGCGGCACGGGCGTTCTCAATAGCCGAAAATATGAACGGCGTATCGCAGACAAGCTCTGAATTGAGCCTATAGCCCGACTGGATATAGCTGGCGCGGTAGAAAAGCTCATTATCGCGTATCCGTGAGATGAGCTGCTCCTTGTCCGCCTTATACGTCTTATAGGCGTCAAGCGCGCGGGCGATAAACTCGCGGCTCACAGAGCCGCTGTACTCTCCGTCCGCAAAAGCGTCATTCAAAACGCACACCCCCTTTCAGGCGCGCGGAGCATCAAAGCTCCGCGAACGCCTTTTTGCCCGGCTTCATTATGCCCTTATCAGTAAGCTCCATGATGCGCGCCTGAAGCTCCTTGCTCTGCGCTATGACCTCCGCCACATTGCGCGGCACCATTACAGGCTTATCGTACTGTATCTGATACATATGTCCGTTAACGGCTGCGACCGTTTCGGTATCGCCCACAATATTGTAGGGCTTTGGTATGATCACGGCGACCATATCCGAGGCTGCCGGTCTTTTCTGTTTTGTTTTAGAAGCTGTCAAAATGATCCGTCCTTTCTATCAGCTCACTTTAGCGAGCGATTCTATTCTGAGCATCTTTGTCTGCTCGATTATCTTCATGAACCTGTAGCCCTTCCAGCCGACCGTGCCGCGCTGGTTGAGCGGATCTCCCGTTCCCGCGCTGCCAAGGCTCTTGTTGATTATCCTCACAGTCTTGTCGCCGGAGGTCCCGAACGCGTTCTTTCCGAGAATGACGGTAGAATATACCGGCTTTCCGTCTGCGGCACCCTCGCCGGGATAGATCTTCATATCCGGCTCGATAAGCGCTGAGGTAATTGTCTCGGTAAGCGTGAGGCACGCCTCGCCGTTCATTCCCGCGGTCGCAGATGTAACGGTGTAGAGCACATTGTCGATGTATATCTTCTTTGATGCGAAAGATGAAACATCGGCTGTCTCGATAGTTTCCGCGATATATACCTTCTTTGACGATTTGTCCGCGCGTACCACGGTAAGCTCGTCATACTTATCCGCGAACGGCTCGCCGCGGAACACGTAAGCGTCGGGATCCTCAATGAATCTCACTCCGAAGAGCCTGCCTATCTCGCCGTCATAGAGCTGCTTTGTATCGGCATATGTATGAGGCTGTCTCCATTCCTCATCGCTCCAGATGTTGAACACGACATCAGGGTGTATGAACGCGATATAATCCGTTCCGTCAGCCGGCTGCACCTTGTTGCGCTTGAGCGAGGTCACAGCGCGGCGCACATCCTTTACTGTGAGCACGTCGGCAAGCTCGCTTCTTGACTCTGCTGTTCCGCTGTAGAAAACATTCAGACCTGATGCAAGCTCCATAGCATCAAGATGCTCATAGGTCTCGAGCTGGTTTTCTGTGAGCAGATCGGCATACTTGAGCACCTCCGGCGACGGATCGTGCGCGAAGAAATCGAGCTGATCCGTATACGAAACGTAGTTTCCGAACTGCTCCGGCTCGCCCTTGATCCTTGTCACGTTCACAGCCGAGCCTGTTGGCGTAACGCCCTCTGTGAGCGGCTGCGACGCCTTTGGCAGCGGCGAAAGCTTGTCAAAGGCTATAGTCTTTGTCTTGCCGGGCGGAATATCCACCCTCTGACCGAATCTGGTGTACTTTCTGTTTGTTCTGTTCGCCTCGAGAACATATCTGTTGAGCACAGCCTCCATAAGCGGCGACATGCCGCTTGAGGTAGTCTTGTTCAGATTAAGCATAAAATCAGTATCTGCCAATTGTTATCACTCCTTTACTGCTCCTTGAGCTTTTCTATATACTTTTTGAAATCCTCCGGGCTGAGATCCGCGGGGTTTCGCGTAGCCTCGCCCGTGCCGCGCCTTGCGCTCTGACCGTTCTGATACACTGAGCTGCGCGGCTGATTTTTCGGCATTTTTACAGATTCGGCGTATGCCTCCGCCACCGACATGCCTCGTGCAAGGGCGTCGGTAAAGCTCTTATCCGAAAGAGCCTGCTTAAGGTCGAAATCCGGAACGAGCTGCTTAAGCTGTCTCGCCTCAGCGCGCCACCTGTTCACAAGCGCGTCGCTGCCGCCGGACGCTCCGTATCCGCCCTGCGCTGACGGCGCATATCCGTTTGGCGCGTAACCCTGCGCTGACGGCGCATATCCGTTCGGCGCGTAGCCCTGACTGCCATATCCGTTAGGAGCATAGCCCTGTAGCTGCGGCGCATTTCCATATCCACCCGGCGTATAGCCATGACTGCCATATCCGCCCTGCGCATAGCCCTGTGCCTGCGGCGCAGCAGGCGGAGCATACGGCGGATAAAACGGAGCCTGGAACGGAGCAGCCGTATTATGCTGCATATATCCCGTGCCCTGATACTGCTCTCCGATAAACGGACGCTGCATTCTCCCATATACGCCCGGTATTCCCTCAGCCGAATAACCGTTATAGCCCTGTCCATAGAACGGACTGTTCTGCACCGCGCCGACATTATACATACCTCCTGCCGGGGACATATATCCGCCGTTTTCAGGCGTCATTCCCCCAATCATACCTATTGAATACATAGATCCTCTGTTCTGACCTCCTCTCATTGACGTCATACCGCCATCAGCCATTTTCTCCAGCTCATCTGCCAGAGCTGAAAGCTCGCCGCCGCTGCCGCCGTAAAGCGCAGCCGCCGCATTTTTTATCCTGCTAAACAGCAGCTCCTGCGCGGCGTCAGGCGTAAACTGTGTTTCACCGGCATAGATAGTATATGACCCCTTGCCGGAGCCTCCGCCGGATCCCGAGCGTTTCTTCGTATCAGACGAGCCGCTCTGCCAGGATACCTCAAGAGGCATTTCCTTTTTGTTGTTTTCTGACATACAAACCTCCTTAAACATAATTATCCGCGCTCATATCCGCGGCATATTCGATATTCGCCGCTCAGCGGCTGATACCCGGGAATGGCTCTCACTGCCATATCCTGATATTATTATAGCGCGGACAGGCGAAAAAGTAACGGACATCATTTTTAAGCGATCGGACAATCCGCCGGTTTTCAAGCCTCAAAAACCGCATAGCTGCGCAATTATCACGGCACACGTTTTCCGTTTTCCAAAAAGATTTTTCCTATTTCTATTTATGGTACAATAATTAAATTTCCGTGTATTTTTGCCTGTTTTAGGAAAGGTTGTCCTTTTCTTATAGGTTCGCATATGATAAAATATAGGCAGATACGGGATATTCGGCATGCCGCGTTTGCATGAGCCGGACAAAAGCCGTGAGGAAGGGAGTGATGACGATAAATGAAAAGCAAAAGAAATTCTGCGCCGAGTTTATAAAGGACTTTGACGCGGAGCGCGCCGCATCAGATGCAGGATACAGCCGCGGCGCGGACGGCTGGCGGCTGCTCAAACGCGAGGAGATCCGCGCAGAGCTAAAGGAACTGATAAAGCCGCAAGATGGACGCATAGCGACCCACGAGGAGGTATTGATGTTTCTTACAGATGTTATGCGCCGCGAGGCATATGACGAGGTGACAGTACAGAGCAAGGAAAAGCTGACCCGCACCGACGAGAGCGGAAACAAGATAAACGAGGAACGCACTGTATTGAGCAGCGTGCCTCAGCGTGTAAAGCTCAGCGACGCCATGACTGCCGCCGACAAACTGCACAAATACTATATGCAGAAAACAGTGGCTGACGACGAGGGCGAGACCGGAATAGTTATCCTGCCCGAGATACGCCAGTAAAACGAGATCAAGAAAGGGGCGAAAGAATGAATTTACAGTATTCAATGCCGCCGCAGATAACAGGCTCATCGGCGGCAGACGCAGCCGCGCTCAGTGAATGGTGCGGCGGGCTGCTTACGCAGCTCAAAAAGATAATAATAAACCTTGAGGACAGCAATATAATATCGGTATCGGCAGACAAGCTGACAGGCGGAGGGATATCGCTGTCTGATACGGAGCTTTCAAGCGGAAGTCTTGTAATAGACGACAGCTCCATAACGCTTATGAGCGCGGACGAAAACGAAACTAAGATCCTTATACGCTTGGCGGTCACAGCCGGAAGCACAGAGCTGACCGTCACGGACGAAAGCGGAAAAAGGTATATCAGGCTTAGCGGCGGAAAGATTGACATAAACGCCGATACGATAACCGCCGGCACGATAACCGCCGGAGAGATAAGCGCGGAGAAAATGAACATAAGCACAAGCCTTACCGCCGCGACCATACACTGCGGCGTGCTTGATGCAGGAACGATAATAGGTCAATAATAAGACTTTCGGTAAAATGTCAAGAGGAAAATAAAAAAAGTTTTAATAAAATAATACGGAATATGCTCAAAAAAGCGCAAAAAGCCAACATCCTAATAAAGCCTGCTATATGGAAGTTTTTAACAGACTTTAATGCCTACTTTGTAGGCGGTGTATATAGGCGGTTGGTGTTAAGTAATGAGTACACCAACCTGACTAACTTTCTTGCAGTTAATGCGAGAGCGCGTTTGTGCTGATGCTTCGGGACTTCCTTAAGTTTGGAAGCGTAGAAGTTTTTAAACGTGGTGTCGTGCATTCTCACCTTGTTTGCAGCTTCTAACAGATAATATTTTAAATATCTGTTACCCGAATTGATCAGCCTTGTATTATCGGATTCAAACTTACCCGATTGATATTTTGTCCATGATAGACCTGCATATTTAGCAAGTGAATTATGGCTTTGAAATCGTTTGATATTGCCGATTTCAGCGATAATGCCTGCACTGTATACAGGTCCTATTCCGGGAATGCTCAAAAGAACTTTAGGAAATAACTCCATATAAGCTGAAATAGCTTTATCCATTTCAGTTATTTGTTTCTGCAATGAGCGAATACCGGCGATACGGACAGCGAGCAGTTGATTAATAGAATCAGCTGCAACCTTAGAAAGTCTGTATGATCCTCTTGCGGCAGCTTTAAGTTCTTTAGCTACCAACTCAGGATTGGCAAAATGGTTTTTACCTTTTTCCGCAATGAAGTTGGTAAGCTGCTCAAGAGGAGTATCATTGATCTCATCGACAGAGAAGAAATCAGTGATAACAGCAAGAGAAGTGGCTCCAAAAGTATTAGAAAACACCTTAGAGGAATCGAGGTTGGAAAACTTGTAAAACAAAGTATTCAAAAACCTAGCCTTTTCCCTGCTAAGGTTCTGAGCCAATTGAAATCTTGCTCTGGTTAAGGAACGCAAGGCAACATACTTTTCATCGAAGACAACTTCATTTGAGGGTCTGCGAAACCTAAGGAAGTCAGCAATAATTAAAGAATCAATGTTATCCGTTTTAGGTAACTCCGGATAAGAATTCTTAAAATTTTTGATCTGCTTAGGGTTAAGTATGAAAACCTTAGCATTCCATTTTAACAGGAATGAGTCATTCTGAAGGAAAGAAGCTAACGGTTCTGCATAAACAGAAGTAGACTCCATTCCGATAACAACAGAAGTGAAATCTGAGTGCAGAATGACATTCTTGATAGAATCTCTGATATCTTCGGCACCAAATCTATCGTTAGGAAAATCTTTGAGAAAAAGAGAATCCCCGAAGAAATCCATACAACGGACGGTGTTGGATAGTTTACTGACGTCAATACCGACAAAAAGAGTTTCAGTCAAAGAAAACACCTCACTTTCACAAAAAAGATTTCATAAACCAAATCGTAGAACCTGTGGAGCCTGTAGTAACAGCAACCTCGCATATATGAATAGGCCACAGAGGGATATGCACGAGACTCAACTGCAAGAGCCATCCCAAGACCTGTGGAAAGCAGCTTTCGGTAAGAAGAAAACTACAGGAACAGGATGCAGTCTTATTAAGAACACGAAGTTCAAGGAGGAAATGCATATACCGAGATGATTTATACATCTATTAAACCACAGGTTAGACGATTTGACAAATAGATATTTTGCAAGGGAATATCTATTGCTAAATATCCTTGCAAATACTATTATACGAGGAGGTAGAAGCCATAAGCAAAAACACAAAAATAATATGGAAGCCACAGCCGCGCCAGTGCGACTTTATGAGCCGGAACGAATACGAGGTATTGTACGGCGGCGCGGCAGGCGGAGGAAAATCGGACGCGATAGTTGCCGAGGCGCTCAGGCAGGTCTATAACCCGAATTACCGCGCCATAATATTCAGAAAGACATATCCGCAGTGCCGCGAGCTGATAATCAAATCGATAAGAATGTATAAGAGCGCGTTTCCGAAAGCTGTGTATAACGGCTCTGAGCATTACTGGCAGTTTCCGAGCGGAGCAAAGATATATTTCGGCTCAATGCCCAATGCCACAAGCTACCTGAATTATCAGGGCTTATCGTATGCGTACATAGCGTTTGACGAGCTGACGCATTTCACACAGGAGGAATACGAGTATCTAATATCGAGAAACAGAGCGGACGGCGAGGGGCTGCGCGTATATATCCGCGCGACAGCGAACCCCGGCGGCATAGGTCACGGCTGGGTAAAGGAAAGGTTCATAACCGCGTCCGAGCCTAACGTACCGTATACCGTAACGGCAGAGGTAACAGACGGCACAGGCGCAAAGAGGACGGTGGAAAGGACGCGGATATTTATCCCGTCCTCCGTTTTTGACAACGAGGCTCTTTTAAAGAATGATCCGGGATATGTTGCGAACCTCGCCATGCTTCCGGAGGCAAAGAAAAAAGCCTTGTTATACGGCGACTGGAACAGCTATGAGGGACAGGTATTCACCGAATTCCGCGATGATCCGTCAGGGTACGAGTCGCGGCTCAACACCCATGTTATAGAGCCTTTCAAGATACCGCGCACATGGCGGAGGTATAGGACGTTTGACTTTGGATATTCCAAGCCGTTCGCGGTACAGTGGTGGGCAGTTGACTATGACGGACGCGCATATTTATACCGACAGATGTACGGCTGCACCGACACGGCAAACACGGGACTGAAATTAGAGCCAAGCGAGATAGCGCGGCGGATACGCGAAACAGAGGAGCAGCTTGAGGAGGGAGCGCACATAACAGGAATAGCCGACCCCTCCATCTGGGATTCCTCGCGCGGGCGTGACGGAACAATAATAACTATGTTCGAGCGCGAGGGCGTATATTTTGAAAAAGGAAAAAACGACCGTCTAAGCGGAAAGATGCAGTGCCATTACCGTTTCGCTTTCGATGATGAGGGCAGACCCATGGCATATATATTCAAGACCTGCCGCCACTTTCTGCGCACGATACCGAACCTGATATACGACGAAACCAATACCGAGGACGTAAACACGATGTGCGAGGATCACGACTATGACGCAATGCGTTATTTTTTCATGGCGAACCCGATAGCGCCGCAGCCGCCGCGCAGTAAGCCGGAAATACGCGGCTTTGACCCGCTCTCGCTGAAGTATCCGGAGGCAGGGTAAAACAAAACAGCCGCGGTCTGCGCCGCGGCTGTTTTGATCTTATGAAAATAATTTGATCTCAGTCAAAAGCTACTGAAGATCAGTCAAGATTTTTTACATATATTTCTCCGTCTATAAGCTCCGCTTTCATGATACCTCTGCCGAACAGTGAATAGCTCATTTCAGTTGCGGCATTTTGCTCCGGATCTCTGTAGATCATTATATGATAACCCACGCCCTCAAAAACGCCCTCGCCGCTGTCATCAGAGATTATTGGTCTTACAAAAACAGGCTCTTTGAGCGACCTGCACCTTAAATAATCCGTGACCGCCATTGCTGCCCAGATGGCCGCCAATATTATCACGGCTATGAACATATACCGCAGAATTTTCTTAGTCATAACATACCTCATTTTATCTCTTTATAATGAAATTACTGAACTATTCCCCAAGCGACTCAAAGCCCAGATCCTTCAGGGTGTATTTGCTGCCATCAAGTGTCGACCTTATGCCCTCGATTATAAACTCGTCAGCCTGATCGGGATTTATATATGTCAAAGTGGCTTCAGTCACAGGCTCGCCGTTTATCTGCACTCCCTCAACGCTGCTGTTTTCAAATGGAATTTCTCCGCCTGTATAGCTCTTTATATCCCATGTGCCGTCAGCTGTGTTATTGCTCCACGCCGTGCCAAGCTTAAGATACATTGAACCCTCTATAGCGGCAGTTTCGCTCTCCTGCGAAAACGTGACCTTATAATGCATATTGGAAATATCCATGCTCATATCAGCCTCGTATATTATCAAATCATTCTCTGAGTACATCTTGAATACCCATGGATCATCGCCCTCCGTCTGCTTAGGCTCTGAAAAGTACGCGCACAGCTCTTTCCATTCCCCGTTTTTCAGCATCTGCGCGCTGTCCTTATAATCCCCAAGCTCAGAGAATATGGCGTTGGCATCACTGTACTGACCGCTGTTATACAGTTCTGTGGCTTTTTTATAGTCAGAGCTGTCGCAGCCTGTGGCAGATATGACAGCCACTAAAGTGGCTGCCACCAATATGATTTTTGTTTTTTTCATAACGCACCTCCAAAATCATTATCAATAGCTTTCAGCAAGCGGTATCATGGTGTCCATGCCTCTCCAAAGCATTGCTTTAAGCTCGCCCTTTAGTTTTGTTGTGATAACTCTCTCTCCTGCCGCTGAAAATTCAAGCTCATGCAGCTCTAAGCCTGTGAGCGTTCCGTTATCATATGAAGCAATCACCGCCGTACACAAGCACGGTTCGGGTACAAACACAGATAATTCTGTGCCGTTTAATTCAACAGAATATTCAGTCTGCCGCACCTTTACCGTAACAGTATATACTGTATCAGAAAATCCGTCCTCCGTTTTGGTCATCTCTATCACTTGCGGCAGTGATCCAATATTAAATTCCTTTGCTATGCCGCTGTAGAGTATTCCGTTTTCGCTCTGCAGCAATCCTCCGCTGTACTCGGCTGTAAGCCGAACGCTTTTTACATCCCCATCCACATACAGCACCCTGTCAAGCTCGCTTTCTGAATAATCGCGCGCAAACTCGCCGGTATCGCTCCCAAGCCCTGTTATATACGTCCGTAATCCGTCTATGACTACCGTTTTAGACGCCTTTAAGCCGTCAGGCGTTTCAGCAGTAATTTCAACACTGCCGTTTTTAAGCGGTGTGAGCCTGCCGCCGTCCATCACCGCTGTTTCTGTATCAGACACCGACCACTGCACATCCGCGTCTGCCGATGACGGAAATGCCGATACTGCGTAAGTATATTCTCCGCTTATCCTGCCGAGACCGTTTATGAACAGTTCCTTTGCCTTTGGCGGACTGATCTCAAAGCCGCAGCCGTTTAATGCGGAAAAATCGCGCCGCTGATACGCTGAATCCACAGTAAAGCATTCGCCGCCGTCAAAGCCAATATCATATAAGCCGCTATCATCCGATACCGTGAACGACAGCCTTGCAAGCGAACAACCCTCGTCCGCGAGAGCGCCCACAGCTCCGCCGTTCAGATCACATGAAACAGTCAGCTCGTTTGTTTGTTCCCCTTTATTTTCGTGCGTGTACAGACCCTCAAAGCTGCTCTGCGCGCCGGCAAAGCTTATAGATGAGGGGTAGACTAATTTCAGATTGACCGAAACTGTGTCGCTCTCCGGCACAAAATACAGTCCTGCGTTAAGAGTTCCGCCGCATACGGCTGACGCATCGGAGGATATATTCACGCTTCCCTCCTGTGCCGCCCCGCTCTCCCACACGGGATAAAGCTTCATGTCGCTTACGACCTCAACAGCCTCTCCCGGAATATACTTTGCGTATTTCATATATTCGTCATCTGTCCAACCTGCGAATACCTCGCCGTCCTTCTGTGGTATCTGGTCCGTTATGCAATAGCTGCCGCCGGCGTATTCAATGAGCAGATCCTGATATTCTACTGTGTAAACGCTCTTTACTCTCATTATAACAGCGTCAGTTCCGCCGCGCCCCTCAAGCCCGGCAAAATCGCCGCTGCCCGGGGCTGAGGTATATCCCGCGGCTATTATACCATCTGAATAAGCGTCAGCGCCTAAAATTACTTCTCCGCCCTCGCCGCCTATTATTTTATATGACAGTATATTTCCGTCATGATCATATCGAACCATCAGCATATCATTACCGCCCTTGCCTGCGGCGTCTGAAAGATCTCCGCTGCCTGTGCAGCTCTCTGCCGCATAGCCGAGCGCGGTGATCCCGCTCTCGTCAGCTATTATTGAATTGAAACAGGAGGCGCCGTTTCCCTCAAGCGTCTTTGTCCATAATATATCGCCGTTTGTGCTGTATTTCCTTATAAACGCGCTGTCATCGTAATATCCTGCCGCAATACAGCCGTCAGACGTGACAGCCGCCGCTGTAAACTCGCTGACTATCTCACTGTCGAGAGTGTCTGACCACTTAAATACACCGCCGCTCGTATACGCGCTGACTGCCGCATATTTATCCGCATATATGCTTTCGCTCGCGTGACCCGCACAGAATATTATATTATCGTCTGCCGCAACTGAATTAAAGCTCTCATTTCTGCCGTTATCAGCAGTCCTGCTCCAGCTCACAGTTCCTGATGAGGTGTATTTCTGCAAAAGCGCATCAGAAAAATCGGTCGATGAAGTTCCCGTAGTTTCAAGCCCGCGCATACCCACCGCTAACACTCCGCCGTCAGACACGGCAATTACATCACGCAGATCATCCTGATTTCCGCTGCTTATGTATTTTGTCCACTTTACATCACCGTCTTTACCGTACTTTCTTATAAATCCGGTATTAACCATTCCGGTTCCTCTGTAAGTGTTGCCTACTGCCACATATCCGTCACTGACCGCGGCAACACCATAATATTTATCAGAACCACTGCCGCCATATGTTTTTACCCATTCTCTTTGCATGGAGCTGTCATATTTGACGATCACAGCATCAGTATATCCGCTGCCTGCTATCCCCTCAAGATCTCCGCTGCCAAAGCCGCCGTCAGAATATCCAACCGCAACAACGCCGCTGCCGTCAAACGCCGCATCATAAAAATAATCATTTTCTGATCCTCCGAATACCGCGGCGGTGATGTCGGACACCTCAAAATCGGCTCTTGCCTCCGCGCTTACCACGCCGTCCTTTACCGCTACAGCGCGGACGGTCTTTGTGTCCTTGTCCGCCTTGATCTCTCCTGTGCAAAGCTCGCCCTCGACCTCGGGAGATCCTCCGTTAACGGTGTAATATATACTCGCGCCGTCCTCCGCGCTTATGCTTATCATACTGCCGGAGCCTATTTTTCCGCTGTTCGGTGATATTACGGGCGCTGAGGGCGCATCGGCTTTATCCGATGTTGTAAACCGTATCACAGCCGCCTGCTCGTTTATGAACCCCTCTGAATTTTTCACCGCGCCGCGCGGTATGTATATTTCGTAGGTGATACCCCTTTCAAGCTCCGCCGCCGGGGCTATCACGACCGTTCTGCCGTCAATGGACACAGCCGCGTCAACTGCCGTGTTCCACATACATTCCCTGAGTTCAACAGCTGAAAAGCTTTCGCCCTCGCTCAGCTCATAGTCAAAGCTGACGCTTATTTCCGTGTCTGTATCAACATCAGCCGCGCCGTTTACAGGTACGCTGCCTGTAAACTTAATGTCGCTCTTTTCAGTAGTGAATACAAGACAGTATTCCACAGTGTTTGAGCCGCCCTCGCTGTTTTTTATCGCGCCTATAGGTATTGTGAGCGTGTATTCGGTATTGTTCATAAGCCGTTTCGGCGATACTGTAAGAGTGCTTCCCGATATGCTCTTTTCTATCACAGTCGCGCCGCTGCCGCATGACAGCGATATATTGTCCCAATTCTCCCCCGGCTCAACAGCTCTGTCAAATTCTATCGTCAAAGGCTCTGAAACGCTCACGCCCTCGCTGCCGTTTTCGGGCATAGTCTGAGCTATGCTCATAGCCTTAACAGAGAATCCCGAAGTATATCCGACAGTTCCGCCGTCAGGATTTACCACTGCTCCCTCCGGTATCTCAGCCCTGTAGCTGTGTCCTGCTTTTAGCGCTTGCGCGGGCTTGATCGTGAGCTTTTTTCCGCTTATGCTGCACGCTGTATCGACTGCCGCTCCGTCTGTCTTATCAAACAATGTGATATTCCCAAATCCCGCGCCCTTTTCAAGGCTCGTGTTAAAGGTAAACACCACATCAGTATCAGGCTCCGCCTCCGCCGCTCCGTCTGACGGCGACACGCTGACCACCCTCAGCGCCGGATAACTTACACTAACGCTCGTCTGCGCCGTTTTTCCGTTCGCAGTCGTCACCGTTATATACGTGCTGCCGCCGCCCACTGCCGTTACGTATCCCGACTGGCTGACTGTGGCAACATCCATATTGCCGCTTGAATAGGAATATGTCGTCTCAGCATCAGCCGGATAAAGCGATGGCGTGAGCTGAGCGCCCTCTCCTACACTCAAAGAAAGCCTTGCCGGGCTGAGCCCTACCGATTCAGGCTCCGGAGCCTCTACCGCAATTTTGTAGCCCTTCATGCCCGTGGCTGTCATTCCGGTAGATGACGATATTGTATAAGTGAACCTGTATTCGACATAGGCATATGAGCTGCCCGTTGACTCTACCGCCTTTACAGTACACATATGCGACACCGAGCTTTGCGAAACTATCTCCACAGCCGTACTGTTAGACGACCAGTAGCCGCCCGTCACATTGCTGTAGCCTGCCACATTGGCATAGATAGTGCGTGTATCGCCTATCTGCATAGTATAGTCAACAGTTGCCGCGAATGTCTGCGGTATAAAAGCCGCAAACATCGTTATGACCGTGAGCACCGCTGTAAAAACTCTTGATTTCATACAGATCCCTCCCGTGATTTCAATATATATCCAGTATATCACAGTATAATCAGACTGTCAATAAACAAAACGGGATATG
>CALXSS010000045.1 GCA_944391225.1 uncultured Clostridia bacterium | reverse complement strand
AATATATGTAAAGAGATACGAAAGGGAGTGCATATATATGTCAAGAATCAAACAGACGGCAGGCAGAGACAGCCTTGGAGAGTTCGCGCCTGAGTTTGCGCGGCTCAACGATGATGTGCTGTTCGGCGAGGTATGGTCAAGAGAGGAACAGCTCTCTCTTAAGCTGCGCTCTATAGCTACCGTGACAGCGCTTGTAAGCAAGGGAATGGTTGACAGCTCATTTAAATACCATGCGCAGACAGCAAAGCAGAACGGTGTGACAGCTGTTGAGATGGCAGAGCTGCTTACGCATATAGCATTTTATGCCGGTTGGCCTAACGCGTGGGCAGCATTCAGGATCGTCAAAGAGGTGTATGAGGATCAGAGCAGCGAGGGTGAGCACGGAGGAATGTTCGGCATAGGCGAGCCTAATACGGCATATGCGCAGTATTTTATAGGTCAGAGCTATCTTAAAATGATCACTCCTCCTGAGGCTACGGTGCAGGTGGCAAATGTGACCTTTGAGCCGGGCTGCCGTAATAATTGGCATATCCACCATGCGTCAGAGGGCGGAGGACAGATCCTTATATGCGTGGAGGGAGAGGGCTGGTATCAGGAATACGGCAAGGAGCCGCAGAGCTTGAGCGCGGGAGATGTTATAAATATACCGGCAGGAGTAAAGCACTGGCACGGAGCCAAGAATAACAGCTGGTTCAGCCATCTTGCTTTGGAATGCCCGGGAACTAACGCCGAAAATGAATGGCTTGAGCCTGTAAAAGACGAGGATTATCCTAAATAAAAACAGCATTGTGCGCATCGCGCATAGAAAGAGATACGTTATTTTTGAGCAGCCTATTTTGTAAAACGCAGGCTTATTATGGAGCCTAAAAAAAGAGGTTCATTAATAAATATTGGGGTTGCATATTTGTTACACAGGCAGTTGATAGCTTTTCGATTTCCTGTAGGGGCAGATATTATCTGCCCGCATCCACGCCGCGCTAATGACTGGCGGATACTATCCCCCTTACAACCCCAACATTTTAATATGAACCAAAAAGAGGGAGACATCGGCACGTATAATAGCCGAAGTCTCCCTTTTATATTTATGATCGCAATGTCAGTTTTCTGCGCCTGTGTCGGTTACTGTTTCAGCCGCGTCAGCCGCGTCTGTCTCAGCAGTATCTGAAACATTTGCCACATCTGTTGAGGCAGCGTCGGCGTTTACAGGTGATAATACTGAGCTGTCAGAAGCGGCAGCTGAGTTGGAAATAACATCAATATACTGCCCGTAATAGATCACAAGCGTAACATCGCCCCACTGATCCTTGGCGTCAAACTTGTAGAATTTGCTGTTTACCGAGTAATACGGTGTTGTATCCGGTATTACAGAGGTGAAATCAGGAGTTATATATGATTCTGCTGTTTCCTGAGTGTAGTCCTCAAGCGCGCCTATTGTAGCTTGATCGTACTTATAGGCATTAGCAGTATCACAATTTATGATAACTGTCTTGGTGCTTCCATCCCAGTTGACCTCTGCACCGAATCCCTCGGATACAACTCTCAGCGGTACATAAGAGCTGCTTCCTATTATAACAGGCTGAACATCTGTAATACTTATATCGCTCTTGTTGGCTGAGGACGTGTCCTCACCTACCCATTTTGTAAGAGTCCATACATTGTAGCCGCTCTCGTTAAAGGTGCGCGCAAACTGAAGAATAGTGTCGTTTTTTGTGCATGTTATGGTCTGAGCCTTGAGCATGCTGTTTTTCTGGTATTCATCCCAGTAAACATTTATCCCCATAAGGTCAAAAACGCTGCGCAGCGGAACATATGTAAAGTCATCAAGGATAACAGGCTCAATGCCGTTTGCGAATTGTACCTGAGAGCCGTTAAGCATTACCTTAACGCTTTGCTGCATGGGATTGCTGTAAACAGGATCTTGCGCTGGAGCGGTATATGGCGACAGAGTAAAGCTTGGTATCATCGTACCGTCAAAAAGATGCTGTCCCTGATCAGAATCGCATGTGAGCCGTACGCACCAGGTGTCAAGCTGGATGCTCATTGTTCCCTCGGACACATATTGTCCGTCCTTGTAGCTTACCTTGAAACGTACAGTTCCGGTAGTGTCGTTCATAGTGCCGTCATAGCATTCATAAATCAGCTGTTCATTATTGTTTTTTACAAATCTGAAATTAACTGATATAGTTGTGTCGGTGCAGTTGATTATATCAAGCAGCGCATAATTGTCCTCCGTTGCCCCTGCGGAGAGGTATGAGCCCTTGAATGCTTCGTTTACGAATGTGTTAGCGTATGCTGACGGTATCACCGCTATTATAAGCGACAGAACCGCAAGCAATGCAGTAAGTTTCTTTTTCATCTTCTCCCACTCCTTATCCTGTTATTTGCAGTCGTTGACGGATCATACAACAGATCCGAAATTTTTCGTGTATTCATAAAGCCGCAGAGCGAAAATATGCTCTGCGGCTTTAAGGAACAGATAGATCAAGCCTTGTTCACTGAGCCAAAAAGCTCCATCTTTTCCTTGACAATAGTCTTTATGCCTTCAAATCCCGGAGCGAGCAGCTTTCTCGGATCAAAGCCCTTGCCTACAAGGTCCTTACCCTCCTCGATGTACTTTCTTGTTGCCTCCTGGAAGTAGAGCTGACATTCTGTATTAACATTTATCTTAGCAACTCCGAGCGAGATAGCTTTCTGGATCATATCAGCCGGAATGCCTGTGCCGCCGTGAAGTACAAGCGGAAGATCGCCTGTAAGCTCCTTTATCTTGGCGAGAGCGTCAAAATCAAGACCCTTCCAGTTTTCGGGATACTTGCCGTGGATATTGCCTATGCCCGCTGCAAGGAAGTCTACGCCAAGATCTGCTATTCTCTTGCATTCAGCCGGATCAGCTATTTCGCCTGCGCCTACTACGCCGTCCTCTTCGCCGCCTATTGAGCCTACCTCTGCCTCTATCGAAAGTCCGAGGTTGTGAGCTGCGTGAACAAGCTCAGTGGTCTTTTCAACATTTTCGTCGATTGGGAAGTGTGAGCCGTCAAACATTATCGATGAAAAACCAGCTTTTATACATTTATAGCAGCCCTCGTATGTTCCGTGGTCGAGGTGCAGCGCAACCGGAACCGTGATCCCGAGTGATTCTATCATAGCCTTGACCATAGCCGCAACTGTTCCGAAGCCTGTCATGTACTTTCCGGCGCCTTCTGAAACGCCAAGTATTACAGGTGAATTGTTTTCTTGCGCTGTGAGAAGAACAGCCTTTGTCCATTCAAGATTGTTGATGTTGAACTGACCAACTGCGTAATGTCCTTCAACCGCCTTTTTTAACATTTCTGTTGCTGAAACTAACATTGTATTTTCCTCCTATGGATCGTTTATTTTGTTTCCTGATGGAGCGTGTTTGACGCAGCCGCAGGATATATAATGAACAGCCGCCTTTATTTACAGCTGTTATTTTTGATCAGACCTAAAGCCGTCAGTGACCTAATACAATACCGCTGGCATTTATAAGTCTCATCAGATTTTCTTTTGATATGCGCAGCTCCTTGCAGCTGCCGCATTTTCGGCAGATGAGCAGTATGCTGCTGCCGCGGAGCTCAAAGCTTATGTTTTCACTGCCGCATACGCATGATATCTGGTGATCTGACATCAGCCGTTCAAGATTCATGAGTATTTCCGAGATCATCGGGTCGGAGCCGGGCACGCCGGTATATCCATTGCTGAAGCTGCGTTCAAACACCTCTGTAGTGCGGTTTACAAGCCCGTTTATAGCGTCGCGGTCTTGACCGTAAAAGAATATGTCTGCAGCCGCGTTAGGACAGCGTACTGTGCTCTGCGGTCTTTGCCATATTCCGGAAAAGGTTGCGCGCTTTGAGTGCTTTTCATCGCAGAAAGGGCACAAAACTTCAATATTATACTGATCGGGCGCTGTCTTTTTTATGGAAGCGCAGTCAGCGAGGCAGTCCTTTGAGCGGCAGATGAATTTATGCGCCTGCCCTCCTGAGAATCTGAAAACATTCAGCTTGCATCCGTATATGCGCAAACAGTCGGGGCAGATATATGCAAAGTTCGTTTCAAATTCCATATCAGCCTCCATTATGCACGCCTATGCGGCATTCGCGCGCATAGAAAAACAGGTATTGCTGTGCAATACCACCGAGCCTGCCGTAGCGTTCTGCCGCAAACTCTGAAATTGTTTTTATGCTTTGCTGTTCTGAGCCGAAATAGCAGTATTCCATGATTCGCTTTATCCATACGTCCACGGGGAACGAATCGAATCTGCCCATACCGAAAAGCAGTATGCAGTCTGATACCTTATTGCCAACACCGTATAATTTCATCAGCTCTTTTTTTGCGGCTGCTGTGTCCGCTTTTTTCAGCGCGTCAAGGTCTATCCTGCCATCAGCAACGCCGCGAGCGCATTCAAGGATGTATTTGTCACGAAATCCGGCGCGTATCACTGAAAGCTCGTCAAGCTCAAGCGCGGCAATACGTTCAGGACTCGGGAAAGAATAGTATATTTTGCCCATATACTCATGCGGCTCGCCAAAGCTTGAGCAAAGCAGACCTATTATTTTCTTTATCCTTGGTATATTGTTGCTGGCAGATATGATAAACGAGATCAACGTTTCCCAAAGCTCCTGATTGAGTATCCGTATCCCGCCGCCATAGCGCACTGCTTTTTCCATGACCTTATCTCCGCCGGATGAAAGCTCTTTCTTGATCGAGGTGTAGTCGCGCCCCAGATCAAGATAATTATACCAGATATTCTTAAAATCCTCCATGCTTGTTGAGCGGAGAATTATTTTATCATTTTGTTTTGATGCCGTTACAGTTTTCCCGAAAGCAGTGCCGGTATATTCATTATCTGCCGTGCGCTCGAATCTAAAGCATTGACCGCAGTCGAATATGTGTGACAGCTCAAAATCGGGCTGATTTGTTATAACAACATCGTTGTTTATTGTTTCCGCATTCATAATATATTATCCTGTAATAATGCTTTTTGAAAGGATAGGATCACGCCTGATCCTTACAAAAAATATTATATCACAAACTGATATTTTTAGCAAGACGATAATTGAAATAATTTAACTTTGTAAAAAGTGCGAATAAGAGTATTATAATTAAAATAATTGTCATGAATATTGAATAAAAGCATATAAATTCTTGTATTTGAACAGCTTTTGTGGTATAATCTAAGCAGGTCCATTTTTTGCCCGGCGCCGAGCTTTAGAGGGCGCTGAGGACGCAGAGAAAAGAAACGGAGAGTGATATTATTATGACAGATAAGGAATTGTATGAAAGCCTTACAATGGAGCGCAAAAATGCGTATCTTATAATGAAAGATGACGAGAAAAGCGAGATGAAAAAGCTTTGCGATGAATACAGGAGCTTTCTTGACAGCGGCAAGACTGAGCGCGAATGTGTGCGCGAGGCTGAGGCGGCGGCAATAAAAGCAGGCTTTGTGGATCTGGACACGGTTACGAGCCTTAAACGCGGCGATAAGGTATACAAGCTCAACCGCGGCAAAAATATTTTTATGGCGGTAATAGGCAGCGAGGATATAAGCAAGGGAATAAATATAGCAGGCGCGCATCTGGATTCACCACGGCTTGACCTCAAGCAGAACCCTCTTTACGAAAGTACAGACATGGCATTTTTAAAGACGCACTATTACGGCGGTCTGAAGAAATACCAGTGGCCTACAATACCTCTTGCTATACACGGAGTTATATACAATACGGACGGCGAAAAGCTTGAGCTTAGTATTGGCGAAAAGGATGATGATCCGGTGTTTGTAATAACAGATCTTTTGCCGCATCTGGCAAAGGATCAGATGTCAAAAAAGATGACAGAGGGCATCGAGGGCGAGAATATGAATGTGCTTATCGGGGGTATGCCGATAGACGCCGAGGATGTAAAGGAAAAGGTAAAGTTTTCTGTGCTCAAACTGCTCAATCAGAGATATGGTATAACAGAAAAGAGCTTTGTCAGCGCTGAGATAGAGATAGTTCCGGCGTATAAGGCGAGAAACGTTGGTCTTGACGAGAGCTTTATTGGCGCGTATGGTCAGGATGACAGAGTCTGCGCGTATACAACGCTCAGGGGCATATTGGATATACCGGCTCCAAGCAAGACAGCTGTCGCGATACTTGTAGATAAAGAGGAGATCGGCTCAATGGGCAACACCGGCGCGCAGAGCGCGTTCATGCTCATGGCGATCGCTGAAATGACCGAAAAGCTTACAGGCAGCTGCACTATTACCGAACTAAACAGGATAGTATCAAATTCTGTTTGTATGTCATCTGATGTTTCGGCGGCGGTAGATCCGAACTATCTGAGTGTGTCTGAGGAGCGCAACTCCTCATACGCGGGATACGGTGTGGCGATAATGAAATATACAGGAGCAAGAGGAAAGTATGATTCGTCTGACGCGAGCGCGGAGCTTGTTCACCGTATAGGCGCGGTAATGGACGAGAGCGGCGTTATATGGCAGACGGGCGAGTTAGGAAAAATAGATCAGGGCGGCGGCGGAACGATCGCGCAGTATGTGGCGAATCTGAATATGGACGTTATAGACTGCGGAGTTCCTGTCCTTTCCATGCACTCTCCGTTTGAGGTGGTAGCAAAGAGCGATGTGTATATGGCTTACAGAGCTTATAAGGCGTTTTATATGTCAATGTAAATACTGAAAAAACGGCTTCGGTCAGATCAGGAAGGATCTGCCGGAGCCGTTTCTGTGTTGTTCGCGCGGCGTTTTTCAGCCTCAAGCTTTGAATATATGCAGCCGCAGTAGTCCTGGCGATAAAGCCCGTATTGCGCTGAGAGCTCGCAGGAACGCTTATAGCCGTTTTTCTTCTTGAAATCGGAATAGAGATACTCAACTCCGTATTTGTCCGAAAGCTCTGATCCTATATCATTGAGCACTGCCGCGTTTTTGTGCGGGCTTATTGAAAGAGTGGTGGTGAAGTAGTCGAACCCACCGTCACGGGCAGCCTTCGCCGCTGCCTCAAGGCGCAGCCGGTAGCATTTAAAGCAGCGCTCTCCGCCCTCTGAAAGCTCCTCAAGCCCCTTTGCTATTGCAAAAAATGCTGACGGCTCCATTCCTCCGTCCTCAGCCTTTATATATCCCTTGTGCGGCAGCTCGTCAATAAGTCGTTCAAGCTCATCGTATCTTTTGTAGTATTCACCTTTGTCGGTTATGTTCGGGTTATAGAAATATACTGTTATGTCAAAGTATGTGTTCAGATATTCAAGCACATAGCTTGAGCACGGCGCGCAGCAGGCGTGCAGCAACAGCTTGGGACGCGTTTTTGAGGCGGCTATTTTATCAAGCGTATTGTTTAATACTATCTGATAGTTCTGTTTCAAGGTATCCCTCCGTATTCTCCGCAACGGTGCGGAGCTTTTTTTATATCTATTATATCCCCAAGGCGCGGGGGTGTCAAGAGTGAACCATATATAAAAATTTTGACCATAAGATGTAGATTATTTATGATTGACAAACACAGACCAAGGGTATATAATTTAATCGATTCAGGAACGAGCGTAATATATGTCAGAGAGCCGACTTATATCGGTATGACAAATATGTGTATCGGCGAAAGGGGAAAACAGAATGGTTTTTGATACAGAACAGGATTATATTCAGGCTCTTGAAATAATAACAGAGCCGTTAAGAGATAAGCTGAAAAAGGAGGGCTGCTCCGTAAGGGTGGGCAGTACGGGCGCATGGTATGTGCAGAGCGCTGAGATAATGGAGACCTTTGCGCGCCCGCTGTGGGGGCTTGTGCCTCTGTGGTATAAGGGCGGCGGAGATGATGAACTGAAGAATATATATCTGAACGGGCTTATTGAGGGTACCGATCCGAAAAGCGACGGGTACTGGGGAGAGTGCGGCGACTGCGACCAGAGATATGTTGAAATGGCGGCTGTGGCATACGCTCTTTTGTATGTACCTGAGATCGTCTGGGAGCCTATGAGCGCAGCTCAGCGCTCTGATTTCAAGCGCTGGCTGTGGCAGATAAACGAGCATAAGGTATGCGACAGTAACTGGAGATTTTTCAGAGTGCTTGTAAATATCGCTCTTAAACATCTGGGCGAGGAATACAGTCAGTCGCGGCTTGATGAGGATCTTTCAAGGATAGATGAGTTTTACCTTGGCGGCGGCTGGTATATGGATGGACCTCAGCATCAGAAGGACTACTATATATCTATGGCAATACATTTTTACAGCCTTATATATTCTTGTTTTGAAAATGACAGCTACGCTGAAAAGTACCGTAACAGAGCTGCGTTGTTTGCCAATGATTTCATATATTGGTTTGCTGACGGAGGCGCTGCGCTGCCATACGGAAGATCGCTTACATACAGATTTGCTCAGGGGGCGTTCTGGAGCGCATATCTGATGGCAGGTATAGACGGAATGGACAAGAGTGTGATAAAGGGGGTACTCTCAAGGCATCTTTCCGACTGGCTTACCGCACCTATATTTGACAACGGCGGAGTTTTGACCATAGGCTACAAATATCCTAACCTGCTTATGGCAGAGCATTATAATGCGCCCGGCTCGCCGTATTGGGCGCTTAAGACGTTTGCGGTGCTTGCCGTCGCGTCGGATGATGAGTTTTGGAGTGCAGAGTGCGCGCCTATGCCGAAGCTTGAAGAAAGCAGACTTATGCGCGAGGCTGATATGCTTATAAACCGCTGCGGCGGCGAGGTTTTTGCTTATCCGGGAGGCACACATGATAATCTTGGCTGCGGTCAGCTGACGGCAAAGTATCTAAAATTCGCTTATTCCACGCGGTTTGGGTTCAATGTCAAATATAGCGGCCTTTCTGCTGACGAGGCAGCGGGCGACAATATGCTGATATTTGATATAGGCGGAGTGGTGTGCGAGCGCAGATATAATTTCAGTTTTTCGCTTAGTAAGGATAAGCTCGTTATAAACTGGTCGCCGCTTAAGGGCATACGCGTAAGAACTGAGCTTGTGCCTGATGGCTGTTCGCATATCCGCACTCATTACATCGAGTCGGATTTCGAGTGCATCGCATATGACGGCGGGTTTGCCGTGCCGGACGGTGAAACGGGCTGCTGTAAAACAGCAGACGGAGCCAGCGCCGCAGCGCATGGAGAAGCAGGCGGCTGCACCGTCATTTCGCACAGCGGCGGAGATGGGATCATTGTAAATGCCTCGCCCAATACTAATTTGATTTATCCGCGTACAGTTATACCTGCTGTCAGGTACAGGATTCCGCGTGGAAGCTCTGTTATAGTAACAGAGGTGAGTGTCAGTCTTTGACATTGAGTAAATATGCAGTATTAAGCCCTTATATGAATTAATATGAGGGCTTTTTTTGATTTTTGTAAAAAATATATATTGTCTCGTATGTTTGTTTTGGAGACGGTTATTGACAGGGAGGTGTTTTCTTGGTATAATATACATAACACATTAATTCATACAAATATGTGTTTTTGGTTATATTATATAATTTAGCTGCCTGTATAATATTACTTATATACAAGCGGCAGGGCGGTGATATTTGTATGACGGCAGGATCATATATAAAATCTCTGTTGGAAAAAAAGGATGTTTCATTGAGCAGCTTAACGAAAAAGCTCGGACTAAAAAGCCGAAGCGCTTTATACAGGCTGTTCAGTGATTATTATAGTTTGAGTAAAACAAAAGAGCTTATTGAGCAGATAAAACAATTTGTTCCGTTTGATGAGGAGGAATCAGAGCGCCTCAACATGCTGCTTGGTTCTGATACGGTAAGCTCTTTTTTCAAAAAGACACGATCCGTACTCAGTAGCCTCATGAAGGATGAGCCTGATAAGGGCTATGTTATTGAGTGTGAGGACGGAAGCAGACTTATATTGAAAGATTTGCTTAATAAATATTCCCGCGGCAATACTGATATAATCATATCCGGGCTTGATGACGAGAAAATGATAGGCGATATCCACTCTTTGCTGAGTGTGGATCACCGTACAAGAGTGCACGCATATTTAAAGCTCAAGTACCATAGACTTATGACCGCATATGAGATCTTGTCACTTATAGTTCTGGCGTCGTATGAAAATTATATCCCGTATATATGCGATTGTGTTATGTATAAGGGGATATGTATTTTATCTGAGATAGATAGTGAGTATTATTTAGTAAGCATGAACAGCTCAAATCTTGGAAATGGCTTTGTTGAAACGAAGATAACAAAGCAGTTTTATGATTATATTATGGGCAATCATGGCAGACTCATAAAAAAATATCCTTGCATTCGTATGCCGGTAAATAAGGTCTCGGATTATATTGAATATTCAAAGATAGTTACGGAAAACGAGAATGGAGAGATGCTGTATGCGGAAGGAGCGCCGTGTTTTGGCAATTTAAAATTCAGCATCCTTGAGGATATGTTCCGGCAGATAGATTATTTTGGATTCCCGCAGGAACACGTATATGTAAAGAGTCTTATTGAGATATTCAGGCAAAAAGAGAAGAACCGACAAGAGAATACGGGCTTTATAATGAATCACTTGTTCGATTTCGAGCATATGAAGTATATGATGCAGACCGGTATAGCCTTTGATCATCTTGATTTGTTTGCGCCTATGAGCAGCAGTCAGTGCGCGGAGTATTTTGACTATTTTTACAAGCTCAGCGAAAACTCGGATAATCGTATAAATTACAGGTTTTACAAGGGAGAAATGCTTAGATATCCGTTCGTATATAAGATGGGATCACTTCTGTATCTATACAGCTCCTCGTCAGAGAGTGGAAGATGCGGCATGATGCTCATAGACAACAGCGGAGTTATTGAGATTATGGATGATTTTGCCGCTTATATTTGGAGCAGCTATACATATTCTGATAAAGAATCAAAAGAAGAGCTGATAAAGCTTATGAGAAAATATTTCTCAGCACAAAATTGATATAATATATTTTTTCAGAGGACCTGTCAGTGTGTCTTGTGAAAAGATCAATATTATATATATGATATTGATATATGGCAGCTTTACCTTCTCCAAGAAAAAAAGGATACAATTATAACTTAACCAGTAGATTTTTTTCAGGCTGATAATATATCGTATCAAATCAAAGAACGCGGAAACAGGTCGCCGCGTTCTTTTTTTGGTTTTTTGCTGCAGCCCCATGATAAAAACAGCTGCGGCATGCTGTGTGAAAGCTGCTTATAACTCCTTTGTTATTGACAAATACATTTGCAAAGCTTATAATAGTAGTATAGAATACTATGATTGGGGGGGGATTGCTATGAGCGCAGACAGGCTTATTTTTCATGTGGATGTAAACAGCGCGTTCCTCTCGTGGGAAGCGGCGCGCAGAGTGCGCGAGGGCGGCAGAGATATACGCGAAATACCATCATGTATAAGCGGCGACCCTGAAAAGCGGACGAGCGTTGTGCTCGCCAAATCAATACCTGCCAAGAAATACGGAATAAAAACAGGCGAGCCTGTGGCGATGGCGCTCAGAAAATGCCCGGGGATATATATTGCAAAGCCGGATTTTTCGCTGTATACAAAATGCTCTGCGGCGTTCAAGGCTATCTGCCGTTCCTATGCGCCGGTGGTGGAGGAATTTTCTATAGACGAGTGCTTTCTTGATATGACAGGCACTGAATATATTTATCCGGATCCTGTGGCAACCGCATATGAGCTGAAAAACAGGATCCGCGATGAGCTCGGATTTACAGTTAATATCGGCATAGGTCCAAACAAGCTGCTCGCGAAAATGGCGAGCGATTTTGAAAAGCCCGACAGGGTCCATACGCTTATGTATGATGAGCTTGAGCAGAAATTCTGGGTGCTGCCTGTGTCTGATCTGCTTATGGCAGGCAAAGCATCGGTCAGCAGTCTGGAGCGTGCAGGGATAAAAACCATAGGTCAGCTTGCTCATGCGGATCTGAAGCGTGTTCAGCAGCTTATAGGAGTAAAGCAGGGAAAGCTGCTGCGCGACTACGCCAATGGGATAGACGATTCGCCTGTATCCGATGAGCACGAGCCGGCAAAGGGGTACAGCGTCTCTACAACTCTGAATGAAAATGTGGTTTCATTCGATACTGCAAACAGGATACTTTTGAGCCTTTCCGACAGAGCCTCAGCGCGCATGCGGCGCGATGAGGCAAAAACGCTCTGTGTTTCTGTAAAGATAAGGACGAGCGAGTTCAAAAACCGCTCCCATCAGTGCGTGCTAAACGATGCTACCGATGTAACGTCTGAGATATATGCTGAGGCAAAACGGCTGCTCGGCGAGCTGTGGGACGGCAGAACGCCTCTGCGGCTTATAGGGATAGCTCTGACAAAAATAGTGCGTAAGGGCAGCGAGCAGCTGTCGCTTGCGTATGATGAGCGTTCTGAGCGAGGCAGGAAGATAGATAAGGCGGTAGATGAGATACGGAGCAGGTTCGGTGCAGATGTTGTCACCCGTGGTTCTGTTTACGGGAGGAGCATAGAGGTAGGCAAAAAATACAAGGCACAGCTTGAGAATGATTTGGATAAAAATAAAGATACGAGGAGGGATACCGATGGATAAGATAAGGCTTGAGCCGGAATGCGTAGCATGTCTTGTTACAAAGCAGATAAACAACTATCCTGACGATGCGACCTCAAAGCAGAGGCTTGAATATATGCGCTCGCTTTTGAGGCTTGCGGCGGATTCACCCGAGACGATGAGCGCGCCGCAGGTAATGGACAGGATAACAAGGCTGCAAACGGAGATGTTCGGCGCTCCGGCTGATTATTCGGAGATAAAGCGTCACTTTAACGGAGTAATGCTCAAAAGAGAGGAGCAGCTCAAAAAAAGCATCAGCGCGTCTGAGGATCCGCTCAGATATGCGGTGCAGCTTGCAATGACAGGGAACTACATAGATTTTGCGGCTATGATAAACGTGAACGAGGAAAAGCTTGACGAGCTGCTTAATGGCGCTGGAGGCATAGATATACCGGAAAGCGAGCTTAAGAGCCTGCGCGCAGCTCTTGGAGGCGCGGAGCGGCTTGTGTATCTGACTGACAACTGCGGCGAGATAGTTCTCGATAAGCTGCTCATATCGGTCATAAGGGAGCTGTATCCCAAAATAGATATAACAGCTGTTGTGCGCGGCTGTCCGGTCATAAACGATGCGACAATTGAGGACGCGGAGGACACCGGGCTTTGCGATATTGTGCGGGTGATAGACAACGGCAGCGGAGTGGCTGGCACATGCCTTGAGAGCATTTCGGAGCAGGCGGGCGAGGCGATAAAAAACGCCGATATAATAATAGCAAAGGGACAAGGCAATTTTGAAACGCTGCGCGGCTGCGGTCTGAACATATTCTATATTTTTATGTGCAAATGCTCGATGTTTGCAAAGCGGTTCAACTCTCCTGTGCTCACCGGCATTCTTGTAAACGATTCCGAATTGTAAAAGAGGTGTTTTACGAAGAGATCTGCGACGCGGCGCTTGATTTTTGTATTGGCTATGTTTGATTAAATAAGGAAGGTGAATTACAATGAAAGAGGTATACGAGTTTTTAAAGAAGTGCGGAACATATTATCTTGCTACAGACGAGGGCGGACAGCCAAGGGTAAGACCGTTCGGAACGATCGACCTTTTTGAGGATAAGCTCTGGATACAGACTGGAAAGTGCAAAAAGGTGGCGGATCAGCTCAAAGCCAATCCTAAGATCGAGATATGCGCGATGGACGGTAACAGGTGGCTCAGAGTCAGCGCTGAGGCGGCGCTCGATGAGAGGATAGAGCCGCAGGAGCATATGCTCGCCGCATATCCGGAGCTGCAGGCTATGTATAAGCCGGGCGACGGCAATACAGAGGTGTATTATCTTAAAAACGCGACTGCAGTTTTCAGCTCATTTGGCTCAGAACCCGAGACGATCACGTTCTGATGCCGCATTTTTACTGAATATTTTACAAAACACTTGACATTGCGCCGCATAGTATTATATAATATACTAAGTGTGTAAAACCATGTTTTGCATAAGGCGTTGAGCCTTGCGGAACATAAGATCGGTTTTGAACAATTTATTTATTTCGGAAGGGATTGAATATTAATGAAATCTATGGGAGTTAATGAAATTCGCGAGAAGTTTCTTAGCTTTTTTGAGTCAAAGGGATGCTTAAGACTTGACAGTTTTTCGCTTATACCGAAAAACGATGCGAGCCTGCTCCTTATAAATTCGGGCATGGCGCCTATGAAGAAATGGTTCACAGGCGCGGAGGAGCCGCCGCGCAGACGAGTTACTACATGTCAGAAGTGTATCCGCACGCCGGATATAGAGCGTGTTGGAAAAACAGCGCGTCACGGCACATTCTTTGAGATGCTCGGCAATTTCTCATTCGGTGACTATTTCAAGCGTGAGGCTACAGCATGGGCATGGGAGTTCTTCACAAAGGTGATGGAGATACCGGAGGATCGTCTGTGGGTATCTGTGTATGAAAATGATGACGAGGCACGCGACATCTGGATAAACGAGGTCGGCGTGGACGCATCTCACATTGTAAAGCTCGGCAAGGAGGATAACTTCTGGGAGCATGGCACAGGTCCGTGCGGTCCGTGCTCGGAGATATATTTTGACCGCGGCGAGGAGTACGGCTGCGGCAAGGAGGGTTGCGCTGTAGGCTGCGACTGCGACAGATATATGGAGGTGTGGAACCTTGTGTTCACCCAGTTCGATAAGGATGAGCAGGGCAATTACAATCCGCTTGCAAAGCCGAACATAGATACAGGCATGGGACTTGAGCGTCTGGCAGTGGTAATGCAGGGCGTGGACAATCTCTTTGAGGTAGATACTGTTCAGGATGTTATGAAACACATCTCGCGCATAGCGGGTGTCGAGTATAAAAAGGATGAGAAAACAGACGTTTCTCTCCGCGTAATAACGGATCATATCCGTTCAACGGTAATGATGGTATCAGACGGCGTTATCCCTTCAAACGAGGGACGCGGATATGTGCTCAGACGTCTGTTAAGACGTGCCGCGCGTCACGGCAAGCTGCTCAATATAGACCGTGAATTTCTTTATGAGGTAGCTGAAACTGTTATAGACGCGTCAAAGTCGGCATATCCGGAGCTGGACGAGAACAGAGAGCGCATAACCTCCATAATCAAAAAGGAGGAGGAGCGCTTTGACGCTACAATAGACAACGGTCTTGTTGTGCTAAACAAATATATAGAGGATGCCAAGGCTGAGGGCAAGTCGGTAATAAGCGGCGAGCAGGCGTTCAAGCTGCACGATACCTATGGATTCCCGCTTGATCTCACAATAGAGATGGCTCAGGAAAAGGGACTTGAGGTAGATGTTGACGGCTTTAACAGCGCAATGGCTGAGCAGAAGCTCACAGCAAAGAATTCAAGAAAAGACGGTTCAAGCTGGGATGATGATTCAAAGTTTGAATTTAAGGATATTGCGCCTACAGAATTTATCGGCTACGATACTCTCTGCGCAGAGGTGAATGTGCTCGATACAGTCGAGGCGGACGGAAAGCTGTATGTTGTTACGGATAAAACTCCGTTTTATGCTGAGATGGGCGGTCAGATAGGCGATACAGGCGTTATTGAGTCGGACGGCAGAGTAATTGCCAAGATAACCAATACCACAAAGACCGGCGGTGGAGTATATGTTCACGAGGCTGAAACAGATTCAGAGCTGACAGGCGCTGTAACGCTCAGGGTGGATAAATGCCGCCGTATGGCTATAAGCCGCAATCACAGCGCAACGCATCTGCTGCACAAGGCGTTAAAGGAGATACTCGGCGCTCATGTGGCTCAGGCAGGCTCGCTTGTGGATGAGAATCATCTGCGTTTTGATTTCTCGCATTTTGAGGCTATGACAAAGGAACAGATCGCTGAGGCTGAAAGACTTGTAAACAACGCTATTCTTGAGTGTATTCCTATAACCGTTCAGGAGCTGCCTATCGACGAGGCTAAAAAGCTCGGAGCGGAGGCTCAGTTCGGCGAGAAATACGGCGATGTTGTAAGAGTAGTTTCGATGGGCGATTACAGCATAGAGTTCTGCGGCGGTACTCATCTTACTAATACGGCGCAGTGCGGACTGTTCAAGATAACGTCTGAGGGCGGTGTTGCAGCAGGTGTAAGACGTATCGAGGCTGTAACAGGTCAGGGCGTGCTAAATATGATATCAGATTATGAAAGAGTTCTTACAGATACAGCGGCAGCTCTCAAGACCAACAGAATAATGGAGCTTGATAAGAAGGCTGAAACGGTTATGAGCGATAACAAGGCGCTTGAAAAGAAGCTTGACGCAATAAATGAAAAGATAGCTGCAATGCGCACAAAGTCGATGATGGCAGGCATACGCCATCTTGGATCAGTCAATATACTTACAGCAGTGATTGACGGCATGAGCGCGGATGATCTGAAGAAGGTAGCAGATACCGCAAAGACAAAGATGAACAGCGGCGTTATCGTGCTTGCGTCAAATGAAGGCGAGAAGATAACATTCGTGGCAATGGCTATGAAAGAGGCTGTAAAGCAGGGCGTGCACTGCGGAAAGATCATAAAGGAAATAACAGCAGTATGCGGCGGCCGCGGTGGCGGCAAGCCGGATATGGCTCAGGGCGGAGGCAAGGACGCCCTTAAGATAGACGATGCGCTGGCAATGGTAGATGACATTGTAACAGCTCAGATAAGCTGAAAGGGGAGTGTTTGAAATGGCAGATTGTCTTTTCTGCAAAATTATTTCCGGTGATATCCCATCGGAAAAGGTATATGAGGACGAGCTTATATACGCGTTCCGCGATATAGAGCCTCAGGCTCCGCACCATATAGTTATAGTTCCAAAGGCGCATATCGAGTCGGCTAATGATATTAACTGCGAAAACAGCGGCTTTGTGGCTGCGATATTTGAAAAGATACCGCAGATAGCTGCAAATCTCGGCTTTGCGCAGAGCGGCTACAGAGTGGTAAACAACTGCGGCAGCGATGCGGGACAGACGGTAAAGCATCTGCATTTCCATCTGCTCGGCGGAGCTCCTGGCGGCAAAATGTATTGAATACTATTTAAGAGACAGCCGCAAAAACTCGATGAGTTTTTGCGGCTGTCTCTTTCTTTTTTATAAAAATTCGTCTTTTTTCATTAATTAGCTGTTATTTGTCCGTTTATTGTTGATAATTATTTTTTTATATGTTAAAATGACTATGCTGATGTGCTGTCAGCGCAATTAATAAAAGAGAGGGGCTTTTTATTGTGAGGGATAAAAAAATACTGCTGCAGCTGTTCCTTACTTTCCTGAAAATAGGAGCGTTCACCTTTGGCGGCGGCTACGCAATGATACCGCTTATAACGCGTGAGGCTGTGTTCAGAAAGAAATGGATAAGCGACAGCGATATTCTCGATATTGTGGCTATTGCCGAATCAACTCCGGGACCTATAGCTATCAATTCAGCTACATTTGTCGGATACAGGGTAGGCGGATTTTTCGGAGCGGCATGCGCGACTTTCGGCGTGGTTTTGCCGTCATTTCTTATTATATTTGCAATTTCGTTTGTGCTGAGCCAGTTCGAGAACCTGAAAGCTGTTACATATGCGTTCAACGGCATTCGCGCCGGAGTACTTGCGCTCATAATACGCGCGCTTCTGTCCATGTACAAGCAGTGCCCGAAAAATGTTATGTCGTATATAATTATGGGCGCGGCTCTTGTGTTTACGGCTGTGTTTGACGTTAATGTTCTTATAACGATTTGTCTTTGCGCGGCTGCCGGCATTATCCAGGCTGCTGTGATCGCACGAAAGGAGAAGAGAAATGATATATCTTAAGCTTTTTCTTACCTTTTTCAAAATAGGCGCGTTCACTTTCGGCGGAGGCTACGCTATGCTGCCTCTGATAGAGGCTGAGATGCAGAAAAACAGCTGGATGAGTATTGAGCAGCTCGTCAATTTTATAGCTGTCAGCGAAAGCACGCCCGGACCGTTCGCGGTGAATATATCCACATATGTCGGTTCTGTGCTCGGCGGATTCCCCGGCGCGCTCTGCGCTACTCTCGGCGTGGTAATGCCGTCGTTTATAATAATACTCATAATAGCAAAGTGTTTCATGACGTTCAGCAAGAACAGATATGTCATCGGCTGCATGAACGGGCTGAGACCTGCTGTTATAGGAATGATAGGTTCGGCGGTTATAACGGTCGGTCAGTCGGTATTCTTCCCGTCGGGATTTTCTGTATCGGTATTCTCAAGCTACAGCTTTATTTCATCGGCTGTTATATTTGTGCTCATGCTCCTGCTGGAGCTGAAAAGCCTGCATCCTATAGTTATAATCCTGAGCTCGGCGGCGCTTGGAATAATAGCCGGATATTTACCGGGATTTATATAATAAAAAGCGGCTGTTGCAAAACTCAACGAGTTTGCAACAGCCTTGGGGGCTTTAGAAAAATAGTGCAGAACGGACGAAAC
>CALXSS010000044.1 GCA_944391225.1 uncultured Clostridia bacterium | reverse complement strand
CGCCTTCGGGCAAGGGGGCTGCGCCCCTTCGTTTCGTCCGTTCTGCACTATTTTTCTAAAGCCCCCAAGGCTGTTGCTCGTTGAGTTTTTCAACAGCCTCTTGCGTGGCTTTAGAAAAACAGGTTCATTAATAAATAGCTTTCCGATTCTTGTAGGGGTAGATATTATCTGCCCGCATCCCCACCGCGCTAATGACTGGTGGATACTATCCGCCCCCTACACCCACAGCATTTTAATATGGACCGAAAAACAGTGCAGAACAGACAAAATGAAGGGATTAAAAAAACGGTGATACAGCCGCATATTCTTATATATCCCTAATATATAACCAAATACTACTTTTTCAGGTATTCTTCAAATACCATTTTCGCTTTTTCACTGTCACCTGATACTATCATTACAATAGTATCCTTATGCTTGGCTATAACCGCGCTATCGGTTTTCTGTGCCTCATTCGGGCGGTAAGATGAATAATTACTCTTCATCGTTGCAAGATGACCGCGCAGTTTTGATTCTACATTATCCAGCTGTGAGGATCTTATTATAACAAATTCATCACAGGTGGCTTTTGTACCAACATAGGCTGTAATTTCGCTGTATTCATTCGGATTCAGATAAAATCTTTTTTCCGCCTCGGCGCTTTCCAGCTTGAGCAAAGGCTCGCTGAAAGCCACCTCGCTGTTCAGCTTGTCTGCAAGCTCCGCCTGAACCACCTCGCTTATCTTACCGCACGCTGCGCATACAACAAGGCAGAGCATACATATTAACAGCAAAAATCTCTTTTTCAAAGCATACACACTCCTAACTCAAAGCTGTGCCGACAGCACAATGTTTTCTGACCTATATTGCTCCCCCTTTTCACCTTTTGCAGCCTCAAGCCTCAGCAGGCTATTACTTCTGCACTGCCGAATCCTTAAGCACGTTCACCGTAGGCGCAGGTGTTGCAGTTGCTCTTGTTTCATCATCTGATGACGGCTTTTTTGTAGCAGTCGGTTTCTTTGTGCTGCGCGGTGTGGGTGTTGGATCTTCGTCCTCGTCAAGCTCAGCCTCCTGATCCTCATCATCACGCGAGCTCGCTTTTTGATCGTTTTCGTCCGGTATATAAGCATTATCTGCTATATACTCCAACAGTTCAATATAGCTGCCTCTGTCAAGATTTATTCCATCTGCTGAAATGCCATCTCTAAGATAGCCGGAGCTGTCAGCCAATGCCTCGTATGAATCAGCATAATATACTTCCATCTCCACGGCAACCTCCTTGAGCGCTGAATTATACTCCTTTATGTTTGCTATGCTGACACCGTTCGCGTTTTGCTTTGATGTTGTCTCCGTTACCGGCGGGATAGCCAGCACATATATCCTGCTTCCGGACTGATATGATTTGACCTTTTCTATAAGCTCCGTATATTTTACCGCAAAAGCCTCCGGATCATTCCACGACAGCTCGCTTTCGCCGAACACGAGAAATATCTTATTGAACTTTTTGCTTTTCAGCTGATCGACTATCGCCATTGAATCATTATCGGCAGCTGTGGTATACACATTATCAAGATCCACGCCTACCCTCGCATAAAAATCAGTCGAATTGAGCAGACCATAGGTAGAGATGCCATCAGCAAGCGCGTTTCCGATAAATACCGCATTATCATAAAAACTCGTGTCAAGCATCTCCGCGGCGGCAGTGCTCACAGGCTGCGGCGCCTGTGTTACCGGCACTGAGGTCTGCGCTGTTTCATCAGTTGTCACAGCCTTATCATTAGAGCAGCTCTTGGCAATCAACACAACTGCCGCTATAAGAATAAGAACAAACACTGATCCTGCTGCCCTGCGCCGGCGCTGACGCGCCCTTTTTTCACGCTCGCGACGTCTGCGTTCCTGCTCGCGTTTCCACATTCGCTGTGTCATTGCCATAACCTTTGCTCCTTTGGTAATTATTCATTCTCAAGCAGCTCAATAGCCTTATTGAGCTGCGTATCTGCTTCGCGCGGCACATCTGACGCATATCCGTTACGATATTCCTCCGGAAGTTCCACAGTATAATCCGGCTCAATACCAACGTCATGAATACAGGTGCCGTTAGGAGAATAGTACTTTGCTGTTGTCATTGACATTCCCGATCCATCACTGAACGGATAAACGCTTTGCACTATACCCTTTCCATAGCTCTTCTCGCCGACCACTATTGCCTTTTCATGATCATGCAGAGCAAGAGTGAGCACCTCCGACGAGCTTGCGCTGTTGCTGTTTATAAGGATAACTATTGGCACGTCAAGCTCAGATGCATCAGACATATATTCCTCACGTTCACCCGTTCTTGTTTCGGTATACGTTATAAGTCCCTCGGGTAGGATATAGTCAGCAATATCACAAACCACATCAAGAACGCCGCCGGGATTATCGCGCAGATCTATTATCATTTTTTCCATACCCTGCTCCTGCAAGGCTGAAACATTGTCTACAAATTCAGTATATGTGCTCTCCTCAGATCCGTTTTCGTTCACATTGAACTCGCTTATGCGAACATAACCTATATTATTCTGGAGCATTTCGGAGCTTACAGACTCAGTCACAATCTCGCGTCTTTCAACCTCTATATCCTGCTGCGAGCCGCCGCGCTCTACTGTCAGCACTACCTTAGTGCCTGCGGTGCCGGATTTTATCATGCTCACACATTCGTCCATTTCTGAGCCATCAAACTCAGTTCCATCTACAGCAAGTATATAATCTCCCGGAAGTATTCCCGCCTCCTGCGCGGGCGAACCCTCTGTAGGCGATATGACTATTATTCTTTCCGCTTCCTCATCTACAGAAATAACCACGCCTATTCCGACATAGCTTTCCTCTATATTGCTGATATATGACTTAAATTCATCTGCTGTATAGTAATGTGTATACGGTTCATCAAGCGCATCAACATACGCCTTTATTGCTTCCTCTCCAAGCGCAACGCTGTCATAGTCATCATAAAGATAATTATTCTTAAGATAAGTGTTCACCGTGTTTAGCTTTTTGACTATATCCGGGCCGACTGCCGCACCTATTGCTCCAATACCCGAGCCATTGCCAGCAACCGCAAACAGCACCGCTGTGCCTGAGAATGTCACCGCTGCCGTTACTGCTATGGTTATAAAAGTTTTTACTGCTGGTTTCAATATTCTGCACCTCAAAACAAACAGACACTCGCTAAGTAATATGCAGCGCCTGTGAAATTACGCATAGATAATATGCCTATAAGCTGTGACTGTTGCAAACTCGTTATGCTTAGCCTCAGCCAAAACAGAAAGGGAGTATACTTATTATACCCCCTTGAAATTCTGAAATTCATTCAGTCCGGCTCAACCGGACATAAGCGAAAGATCCTTAAGTCTGTCAGATCTTCATTGGGTTAGATATAAGATACTTATGTACCATCATAGCTACCTTGAACACGATTGCCTGGTCAAACTTTCTGAGATCCAGTCCTGTAAGCTTGAAAATCTTTTCAAGTCTGTAAACAAGAGTATTTCTGTGAACAAACAGCTGTCTTGATGTTTCACTTACGTTCAGATCGTTCTCAAAGAATTTATTGATCGTGAGAATAGTCTCATCATCAAGCGAGTTAATGTCGCCTTTCTTGAATACCTCATCAAGGAAAAGCTCGCAAAGCTTAATGGGCAGCTGGTATATAAGACGTCCTATGCCCAGATTATCATAGCTTAAGATCGACTTTTCTTCCTCAAAAACCTTGCCAACCTCAATAGCGATCTGTGCCTCCTTGTACGAATTGTTCAGCTCGTCGATATTTGCCGCAACGGTTGAAAGACCGATTATCGCAGGATGGAGTATCTCGGAATTTACAGTATTGAGTATCTGCTGAGCAATATCTTCCAGATTCTCAGTTGTAAGCATTTCTTTAAGCTCTTTAATGAGAACTATATTATTCGCATCAATATTTATAACAAAGTCATGCTCCTTATCAGGATACATATTCCTTATTACCTCATAAATGCCGCTGTCTCCGCCGTTAGGCACCTTGATATAGAAAACAGCTCTGGGTATATCGCACTCCACATGCAGCTCGCGCGCTTTCTGATGCAGATCAAACGAGATAAGATTATCGAATATGATATTCTGCATAAAGTTTGTCTTATCATATTTTTCGTCATAATAATGGCGAACATTATTCGCAGCCACAGCCACAGCATTGCAGCAATACTTTGCAGTCTCATCCGTACCCTCGACATACACAACATACTCAGCATACGGCTTATTTGACATAGCGCGTATCGTAAAACCATCTTTAAACAAAAGCTTCTCGCTGTTAACAGCAGCAAGCACCAATCCTTCCATTATGTCTTCACTCGGCTCGAGACCGTTGTATGCAAGCACAAGACCGTGAGAATCCGCAATACCGAATCTTTTCGGGAACACATCTGCCATCTGTGTCACAATATTCTGAAACGCTTTACTTATCATTCCTTTGTCCTCCGGATATATAAATCTTTAAGATTTTATTTAGTTGCCTATATATAGTTATTATACAACAAAACATCTGATTTTTCAAGCACTTTTTTATGAAAATTAATAATATTTATTTTATTGTCATACTTAGTACACAAATCCTTACAATGATCTCACAGCAAACTGCTTTGCAACAAGTATTGGGATATATTGTTTATTATGCTGATAAATAAAGCGATCAAAAAAAATACCGATGTAGCCGCAGCAAAAACGTCAGGTTTTGCTGCAGCCTCACCGGTATATATAATATCAAATATTGCCGCCTATAAGTCCCAGCTTTGCAAGCCCCTTTGAAACGCCGTCGTTATCGACTGTTTCAGTGACAAACTCGCAAACCTCGAGCAGCTCCTCGCGGTGCTCGCCCATAGCTATACCATGAGCAACATTTCTGAGCATCTCATAATCATTTATACTGTCTCCGAAAGCATATGTATCTTTCATATCCACCTCAGCCTGAGCAGCTATCTCCGCTATGCCCAGCCCCTTTGAATTGCCCTCCACGTCCACATCGCAGGAAAGATTATGACGGTGCTGACCAAACACAAATCTCCCCTTGAACTCAGCTTCAAGCCTTTCAAACACCTCCGGACTCTCATAGGTGAGAAACATTTTGTTAGCTGTCAGTTTTTCAGCCTCTGAAACAGGATGAAAATGCTCGCTCCTTATATCAAAAAATTTCAGCGTTTCAATAAAATGCTTATTGTCAAGCCCGTTTGTATAGCATATCTCCTGATTTTCCAGAACATATTTGTAGCCTATGCTGTCCGCCTTTTCCACAAGCTCCTTTACAAGCTCGTCTGAAACAAGGCGGTTATAAACTCTTTTCCCATTTATTTCTGCGCAAGCTCCATTGGAGGTTATCATTCCGTCCCACTCTATCCCGGTATCAGGTATATAACACTTTGCCCGCCCGGTAGCAAGCACTGCAAGATAACCATTTTTCCTCAGCTCCTCTACAGCGCTCATTGTCGCAGCTGTAGGGCGATATATTCTACGCGACTCGTCCACGAGTGTTCCGTCATAGTCAAAAAACACTATTCCTCTGCTCATATCCTGCTCCTTTATATCTTGAACTGGCTGTTATACAAATCAGCGTAAAAACCATTCTTCTTCATCAGCTCGTTATGATTTCCCTGCTCTATTATCCTGCCGTTGTTCATTACAAGGATAACATCTGCCTCGCGTATTGTAGAAAGGCGGTGAGCTACTATAAAGCTCGTTCTACCCTGCATAAGTTTCGCAAACGCCTTTTGTATCCGTATCTCAGTACGCGTATCTATTGACGAGGTAGCCTCGTCAAGTATAAGCATGGGCGGCAGGCACAGCATTACTCTTGTTATACAGAGCAGCTGCTTTTGCCCCTGCGAAAGGCTGCCGCCATCCTCGCCTATCACTGTATCAAATCCGTCAGGGAGTCGTCTTATAAATCCATAAGAATGCGCGGCCTTGGCAGCCTCGATCATTTCCTCCTCTGTGGCATCTGGTCTGCCCATCGTGATATTTTCGCGTATGGTTCCGGCTTTCATCCATGTATCCTGCAATACCATTCCATACGATTTTCTAAGACTGTGACGAGTAACCTTTCTTATATCCTTGCCGTCCACCTCAACAGAGCCGCCGTTAACGTCATAGAACCGCATGAGCAGGTTTATCATAGTCGTTTTACCACAGCCTGTAGGTCCTACTATGGCAATCCTCTGACCCGGCTTTACGCTCAGGCTCAGGTTTTCTATAAGCGGCTTGTCGGGAGAATATGAGAATGATACATTCTTAATATCCACACAGCCCTTTGCCTCCTCTATTACCTCCGCATCAGCCGCATCCGGCTCTTCCGGTTTCTCGGCGATAAGATTAAGCAGACGCTCGGCGCATGCTATTGCATTCTGGAGCTCTGTTATAACGCCGGATATCTCATTGAACGGCTTCGTATACTGGTTGGCATAGCTTAAAAAGCTTGTAAGCTGACCAACTGTAATAACCCCCTTGCAGGCGGCAATAGCTCCAGTTAAACCCACAGCAGCGTAAACTATATTATTCACAAATCTTGTCGCCGGATTTGTTATGGACGAAAAGAACACTGCCTTAAGCGAAAATTTATACAGCTTTTCGTTTACAGCATCGAACTCCTCAACACATTTATCCTCGCGCGAGAACGCTTTTACTACCTTTAGATTATTTATTGTTTCGTCTATGAGCGATGTCTGTTCGCCTCTTGTCTCAGACTGTTTTCTGAACATTGAATATGTTCTTGTAGCTATATATCTCGCCACAAGCAGCGAAAGCGGCGTAAGAATAACAACCACCAAAGCTATCCATACATTTATCCTGAACATGAAGAACAGTGTTCCAAGTATAGTCATTACTCCGGTGAACAGCTGCGTAAAGCCCATGAGCAGTCCGTCAGCAAACTGATCCGCATCTGCAATAACTCTGCTCACTATCTCGCCGCTTGGATGTGAATCTATATATGAAAGCGGAAGATGCTCTATTTTACGGAACGCCTCATCACGTATATCACGAACCACGTTATAGGTGATCTTATTATTGATGGTATTCATGATCCACTGACCTATAGCCGTTATTCCCACCACAACACCGATCTGAACGAGCAGCTTGATGAGCCCGACATAGTTCACATTGCCTGTCCCTACTATCTTATCGACAGCATATCCTACAAGGATAGGCACATACAGCGTAAGCGCCACGGTTATAGCAGCGAGAAGTATAGACATACACAACGAAAATCGATATCTATTTATATATTTCCATACCTTTTTAAGTGTATTTTTGTTCTTAGACATTTGCCGATACCTCCTTAGGGAACTGCGAATAGTATATTTCACTGTATACCTCACAGGAATCGAGCAGCTCGTCATGAGTACCAACTCCCACAGGAACGCCGTCATCAAGCACGACTATCCTGTCGGCATACATGATCGATGACGCTCTCTGCGAAACTATAAACACCGTTGGCTCAAACGGCAGCTCCTTTATCGCTTTTCTGAGCTTTGCATCTGTAGCGAAATCGAGAGCCGACGCGCTATCATCAAGTATCAGTATCTCAGGCTCTCGCACAAGCGCACGCGCGATAGTGAGACGCTGACGCTGACCGCCTGAAAAATTTCTGCCCTCCTGACCAACATAAGCGCTAAGACCATTTTTACTTTCAACAACATCCGCAGCCTGAGCAGTTTCTATAGCTCTGCATATAGCCGCCTCATCTGCGCGGTCATTTCCCCATTTCATATTTGACTTTATGCTTCCCTTGAACAATACCGCTTTTTGCGGGACTATTCCTATCTTACGGCGCAGATATTCTATATCGTATTCGCGGACATCTACTCCGTCTACCCTTACACTGCCGCCCGACACATCGTAAAAACGAGGGATCAGGTTCACCAACGAGGTTTTTCCCGAGCCGGTACCGCCGATTATGCCTATAGTTTCGCCGCGCATCGCCTTGAAGCTTACGCCCTCTACAGCCGTTCCGGAGCTTCCCTTATATGTAAGAGCCGCATTATCAAATTCAACGACAGGTGCACCTGCCTTGCCTTTTTTAATACTGCCGTTTTCAAGGCTGTTGCTTATTTCAAAAACATCTGAAATCCTGTTTCCACATGCAAGAGCTTTTGTGATAGATATTATCATATTTGCAAGCTTTACGAGTTCAACAAGTATCTGACTCATATAATTATAAAGCGCTACGACCTGTCCCTGTGTAAGGATCCCCAGTTCTACCCTAATAGCTCCTGTCCATATTAGGGCAATAACTGCCGCGTTTATTATGATATAGGTAAGAGGATTCATAAGCGCAGATATTCTTCCAACATATTTCTGCACCTTTACAAGAGCCTCATTTTTTTCCTCAAAATCATCTATTTCCTGATCCTCACGGCAGAATGCGCGTATAACTCTTGCTCCAGTTATATTTTCTCTCGTCTTGCCGAGAATGCCGTCCAGACCACGCTGCGCTTTTTTATAGAGCGGCATTGTTACAAGCATTATACCAAATATGACCACCGCAAGCACAGGTATTGCCACCACAAAAACAAGCGCGCATTTAAAATCTATCGTGAACGCCATTACCATAGCTCCAAAAACCACGAACGGCGAACGCAGGAAAAGTCGCAGAACAAGATTCACGCCTGACTGCACCTGATTTATGTCTGATGTCATACGGGTAATAAGCGTTGATGTGCCAAGCGTGTCTATCTCGGTATGAGACAGCGTCTGTATGTGCGCGTACAAAGCATGGCGCAGCTTTGTTGAAAATCCCACAGCTGCCTTTGCCGCGAAAAACTGAGCTGTGATAGAGCATACAAGACCTATAACACCCAGAGCCACGAGCACAAGACACATCCTAATGATATACCCATAGTCATTATTTGCTATACCGTTATCTATTATAGCCGCGACAACGAGCGGAACAAAAAGCTCGAATGACGCCTCAAGCAGCTTGAACAGCGGCCCGAGAACACTCTCCTTTTTGTAAGCTGAAAGATAAACCAAAAGCTTTTTCAAATAAAACACCCCTCCATAACAATACATCAGCAATGCTGCGCTGCATTCCAAGCCGGACAGATATATCGACTCAAATTTTCCACAGCAATAAATCACCATATTATTATAATACAACACTGTTCTGTTGTCAATCGTAAAAACAGATAAAAGCCATGGCTGTAAAGCCGTTCTCTGCACTCTTAATGCCCAAAATATATCCGCCTTATAAAAACAGCACAGCTGCCTGTCAATGCCGCTGTGCCAAACATGCTGCACGGTATTCAACCGTGTCAGCCTCTTTTTTTGAACATGGAAATATCTATTATCTTTTCGTTCTCTTTAAGGAACGGCTCGCTTCTCTTTGCATATCTGCCCGCTTTTATTACCCAACGCGCATCATCAAGACCGATAAAACATCTTCCATCCATACGCGCGATATTTAAAGCCGATTGCAGTATCTTGACAGCATCTCTGCCATTTGCGGCGTAATCAGCTATAAGCTCTTTAACTCCGTTTTCGATCGTGATCCCACAACGCGCGGCAGCTCCCGCCACAATTCGAACCACATTCTGCCTTGAAAGCGGATCAAAATATATTTCAACACATCTTGAACGCACCGCCTCGGGTATCTCCTCAGGTTTCCTTGTTGTGGCGCCTATTAGTCTGAAATCCGCAGGCATTCCGTTTCTGAAAACATCATGGATATATGGCGGTATTTTTTTATTGTTACTGCTGTAATATGAGCTTTCAAACATTACACGCCTGTCCTCAAGCACCTTTAACAATCTGTTTATCTGCTCATTCGGCAGCTCCCCTATCTCGTCTAAAAACAGGACTCCGCCGTGCGCCTTTGTCACCGCCCCAGGCTTTGGCTGTGGTATCCCAGCCGCACCGTACGCTCCGGCGCCCTGGTATATAGGATCATGCACAGAGCCTATGAGCGGATCCGCAAAGCCTCGTTCATCACAGCGCATTATGGCTGCATCTGCCTCGAAAAATGCCGCGTCGTCCGCAAACGGCGAACCGGGGCTTTTGCAGACCTCCTTGAGCACTATCCTCGCCGCAGCTGTTTTGCCCACTCCCGGAGGGCCGTATATCAGTACATGCTGCGGATCTTCTCCCCACAGCGCGGCTCGAAGCGCGCGCACCCCGTCATCCTGACCGATTATATCCGAACTGCTTGCCGGTCTTGATATTTCAGTCATAGGCTCGTTAAGATGTATCTGTCTCAGCCTGTTCAGCTGCTCTGCCGCCGCCTTTGCCTCCTCCTTTACTCCCTTTTCGCCTGCCGAATCTGCTCTGAGCCTTGTCAAAAAGTACAGCCCGACTATCAATGTAAATGCAAGCTGTGCAAATGCCGTCAATTCACTCATGTATTATCAACACCTTCCTGTATGTTTGCTGATACCGGTCCGTACCGAGCCGGCAACATGATTATTTTTAGCATCTGTACCGCTAATATACATCAATATTGAATTATTTACATAAATACCGCTGCTGCAGTATAGTTATCGCTGTTTTCAGGCGCGTTTGCCTCGCGAACAGCAAGCATTTTTTCAAGCCAGCTGCGCGCATCGCGCGAGCTTTCGCTGAGGCTCTCAATATCCTCCTCACGCACGTATTCCCACCAGCCGTCTGTACATAGCAGAAAAGCGGTAGTTCCTGAAAGCGTTGTTATCTCTGATACCTTAAGATCCTTAATATATGAACCAAGAGCATTTGTAAGTCTGCTCTGATTCTCACTTTCCCTGATCTGATCATACTCTATGTTTCCTTTCATAAAATCCAAAAATGCCAGGGAATGATCCTCTGTTACCTCAGCTATCCTATTTTTCTCTATCCTATAAAGTCTGCTGTCACCTACATGCGCCCATATAGCTTTTTTACCCTTTACCAACAACACCACTACAGTGCTTGACATATACAGATAATCCGGATCTGTTTTTGATTTTCCGAGTATTGCATTATGCGCGTCGGTAATATATCTTGTTATGCTTTCCTTTGAAAACTCCGGCATATCGCTAAAGCTTTTAAGTATAGTTTCTACCGCAAGTTTAGACGCAACCTCGCCGGCATTATGTCCGCCCAGGCCATCAGCCACAGCAATACAGAGTATGCCCTTGTCTCTGATCTTGCCTATGGCATCCTCGTTGACCTTGCGACCTCCCGTTCTTGAAACCCAGGTTACTCTCACACTACCGCCTCCCTTTATCCCGCATTCACATCTGTGAGTACAGGCGTTGTATCCGGCGCCATGAACCGGTCATATCCTATGTACGCTCCGAGCATCACCGCCGCTGCAAGAAGAACTATGATCGCTATATCAAGCGGTTTTGTATTTCCCTCGCGTGATATTCCTTTATTATACAATTTTTCATAATACAATGCAAGAGAGGTGTCACCGGCGTGACGGGCATTGCGCATTCTGACATAATTATAATCCATTATATCCTCCGTTCCGCTGCGGACTTCTCCGCCAAGCTGATATTTTTAATAATTATACCACATCTCCGCCAAAAATTCAAATATTTTTACGAAAATATATATTTTTTTACAAATACAAATGTTAACATTCTCATAACTTTTTGAAATATATATTGACTACCCCACAAAGTTTTAATATAATATATTCAATCAATGCGTCAGTCCGTTACGGAACTGACTAATATATCAAGAAAGGATCGTTGTTTTATGCTGAAAACTGTTTTACGCTGCACTTGCGCCGCATTCGGCGCGCTGCTTATTATAAACGGTATATGTCTTATCCTGTTTGCAAACTCAACCATAGGCAGCTATCTTACGCTTCTGTTAGGACTAATATTCCTTATACCCTCACTGTTTCTCGACAAGACCATATATCTTTTAAAAAAATATACTGCTGCAAAGCTTACAGCCGCGCTTATAATGTTCTTTTTTTCTATCACCGTGATAGCCACTGCTTTTCTTGCATTATACGGCACAAGCGACAATGTAACCTATACTGAGGATTATCTTATAGTTTTAGGCTGCGGTGTTCGCGGAGAAATACCCACAGAACCGCTGCGTTCGCGCCTTGATACTGCGATAGAGTATATCAACAAGAACAATCAGTGCAAAATAATCCTGTCCGGGGGTCAGGGAAACGGCGAGGATATATCCGAAGCCGAGGCAATGCGCAGATACCTTACCGAGCATGGCATAGACGAGAAAAGACTTATTCTTGAAAATGAGTCAACCTCTACCTCTGAAAACTTCCGATATTCAAATAAGCTTGTTGACGGAGGTCTCTCCTCATATGAGGTAGCGTTCATAACCAACGATTTTCACATATACCGCGCATACAATCTGGCAAGGATACAGGGCTACTATTTTAATCATCTACACGCTGACACGAGCTGGTATAACCTTGCTCCCTCATATCTGCGTGAAATGCTGGCAATAATGCAGATGGCAGTATTCAAATACTAAAATCCGTATGACTCCACAATTAAACACATTATAAAACAAGAGGCTGTTGCATTTTTTTGCTACAGCCCCTTATTTTGTTTCAGTAATTTATCCTAAGTGTATGTAAACCGGCTACTCTCCGAGACCAAAGCTTATATACAGAGCATTGTTTACCCTGCGCATAACCTCCTCATCGAGTCTGCCGATTTTTTCTCTCAATCTTCGTTTATCGATAGTCCTTATCTGCTCCAGAAGTATTACCGAATCCTTATTCAGTCCGTATTCATTAGCCGAAAGCTCGATATGCGTTGGCATCTTAGCTTTGTTGATACGGCTCGTTATAGCAGCAGCTATAACCGTGGGGCTGTATTTATTGCCGACATCATTTTGTATTATCAGCACAGGACGCACTCCGCCCTGCTCGCTCCCCACAACCGGACTGAGGTCGGCATAATAAATGTCTCCTCTTTTAACTGTCACTCTTTATTCACACTCCGTCAAATTTTCCTCACAGACCAATAACGCTTCGTTATCTGATCCAAGACATAATTCCGCTTCTTCAAGATTGATCTCGGACATCTCAATATAACCGTGCATAAGCACAGCAGCAATATCCTCAATACTCTTGTCGGTGTGTGACAAAGCCTCCAGCTCCTTTCATCGATTACTTCGCTAAACGCGATCACAGCAGATATTCAACTACCCTTACCACATTGCCGTTTTCCTTATAGACTCTTGGTATTCGCCGACTGACCATACATGTTATCTCATAATTGATGGTACCGAGCCAGCGCGCAATGTCGTCAACAGTTACCGGTCCGTCGCCGAAAATCAATGCTTCGTCACCTCGTTTAATATTATTGACAGAAGTAACGTCTATCATACATTGATCCATGCAGATTCTGCCTGCTATCGGAAACAATCCGCCGTTTACGGCTATCTTGGCATTTTTTGCGAGCAGCCGAGAGTATCCGTCTGCATAACCGATGGGAACTGTGGCTATTTTTGCCATGCCATCGGCTATGTATTCCTTGCCGTAGCTTACACCTCTGCCCGGCTCTATTTCTTTAACATATGTTATTACAGATTTCAAAGACATTACATATCTTAGATCGAGTCTCGACTTATCCACCTCGCCAGACGGGTACATTCCATACAGTATTACACCCGGACGAACCATGTCAAGATGATATTCCGGATACATCATTATTCCCGCGCTGTTACAAATATGCTTTATAGGTATATTCACACCCTCTGCCTCAAGACCTTTACACACATCCATAAAGCATCTGAACTGGTGGCGCGTATATGCGTCATCAGCCTCATCAGATGTAGAAAAATGCGAAAAGATACCCTCTATCTCAAGCATAGGGAGTTTTGAAATTCGCTTTATCTCGTCTATCACAGCCTCGTTCCCGCTCTCGCGTGCAACAAATCCTATGCGAGACATTCCCGTATCTAATTTTACATGAACCTTTACCTTCCTGCCAAGTTCAACTGCCTTCTGCGACAGAGCCTCGGCAAGCTCATAGGTATATACATTCGGAGTTATATCATTGAGGATCAGCTCACGCGCCTCCTCCTCCATGCTTGAGCCAAGGATCAAAATAGGAACATCAAAAAATATCTTTCTAAGCTCAAGAGCCTCGTCAAGTGTAGCTGCAGCCAATCTGTCAGCGCCGTTGTCAAGCAAAGTCCTTGCGCACTCCGCCACGCCATGACCGTAAGCATCAGCTTTCACCACTGCCATTATCTGCGCGTGAGGATCTGTAATGCGTCGTATTTCCCTCATGTTATGTGCAAGAGCATCGAGATCGATCTCTGCCCATGTCCTTTTTTCCATTAAGATTCACCTTCGTATTCTATGTTAACATAATTATCGTCATTTGTCCAGCTGTAATATATGGCGGAAAGCATGCGGCAGACATTCCAGTATATCTGACGCGCTCATTGATTCCTCACCATAACGCATTGCTGCCATATCGCCCGCAGCCCCATGCAGGTATGCCGCTGCTGCTGCCGCGGAAGCGCACCCTATACCACGCGAAACAAGAGCCGCTATTATGCCGGCAAGCACATCACCGCTGCCGCCCGATGCCATACCAGGATTCCCTGTAGTATTAATATATTGCGTAAGATCCGGAGCTGTTACAACAGTATGATGCCCCTTAAGCAGGAGCGCTGCTCCGTATTCCTCGGAAAATTCTCTTGATACCTGTATCCTGTTGGATTCTATATATGCGACGTCAAGTCCGCTAAGGCGCGACATCTCCATAGCATGAGGCGTAAATACAAGCTCACAGCTGCTGTTAGATATCATGCCTTTGTTTCTTGCCGCTATATTTATTGCATCGGCATCTATTATAACAGGTACGCGGCTGTTTTTTAGAACACCCTTGAGTATCTCCTCAGCATCCTGTGAGACGCCCAAGCCCGGACCTATCAGAACTGCTCCCACCCTGTCAAGACGCTTAAGTATCTCCGGCAAAGCCATAGCAGATATATGCCCGCCCTCATCCTCAAGCGGTAAAGTCATAACCTCGGTCGTTTTCGCCTCAAGCGCAGTGTTTACCGATCTACAGCACGCCAAAGTAACAAGCCCTGCGCCGCTCTTTAGCGCAGCTTGCGCCGACATATACGCCGCTCCGCTCATCCCGGCAGATCCGGCAATTATCAGCAGCCTGCCATAATCACCTTTTTGAGTGTTATTGCCGCGTTTTTTTATTACAGAGCGAACGAACCCCTCATCTGTCACATTCACCTGAAGTCCCTGTGATTCTATTATATTTTCGGGTACAGAGATCATGTCCGGCACAATAACTCCTGTGCAGTCAGCAGCTGGATACATAAACATTCCCATTTTGTACCCGGCAAACGTCACTGTCTTATCGGCATTTATACACACTCCGCATATCTCGCCGCTGTCGCTGTTTATTCCGCTCGGCACATCTACCGAAAGGATATAGCGCGCATTCTCGTTAATTATCTTAATAACATCATAAGCCATTCCTCTTACGGTTCCGCTTATACCCGTGCCAAGAATAGCATCTACAATAATATCATATGAGCGTACAATATATTCAAGACCATCACAATCGATAACTGTGTCTATAGGTATTCCCGCGTTCTTGACTATCTCATAATTCACCGCGGCGTCACCCTTGAAGCTGTTGCCGCTCACAAGGAATACATTTACATCAATACCCCTAACAAAAAGATGCCTTGCTATTGCAAGCCCATCGCCGCCGTTATTGCCCTTGCCGCAAAATACCGCCACTGTCTTGCCTTTCAGAGCATGGTCACGGTAAAGCTCGCGCACACAGGCAAGAGCGGCATTTTCCATCAGAACTATCCCGGGAATGCCTCCCTTTTGAGCAGCCGCGCGGTCTACTGCTCTCATCTCCTCAGCATAGCACGCCTTATACATTGCTTCAACCCTCTCTGTATCTATGAATATTCTTTGGGTTGAACTTCCACAGCTCCTCCACCATCTTGTTGGTCGGCTGGAAAAGAACTATTGTTCTTTCTCCCTCTATTGATGCATCTGCAAAATATGTGTATCCGTTCTGGCTCATAGCGCTGTAATTGAGCACCTTAACGCCCTGCGGCGGATTCTTATATACAGTATTATACTGATCGTCGTCAATTCTCGCCATACAGGACACTTCTTTCATATCAATAGTTATTAGATGCTTCCTTCCCTTTTTAGACATTACCTTGTCTATGTCAAGCTCATTGTTCGTAACTATATACTCATACTCTATACTTCTTGTGCTGATGAGCAATATAGCGCCGTACCACATGAACGCCACGAGCAGCAGACCTATGCTGAATATCATTCCGCCGCCTGAGTTCTGCTGTCCTGATGATGCAGATGCGAACGCAAGCGCAAGCATCAGCATAAAAAGCGCCAATGTCAAAACTACTCCGCCGGCTATTATCAATCCTATTATAAGCTTGTCCTTTCGATCCTTTTTCTTAGGGACAAGATGCTCCATAAATACATCCATTTCAAAACCTCTCCTGATCACTCATTATTAATTATCTGTTTAAGCTCGTCATATAAAGCCGAAAGCGCTCTGCCGCGGTGAGATATGCGGTTCTTTTCGTCCATTTCCGCCTGGGCAAAGGTCTTTTCAAGCTCTGTACTGTAAAACACAGGATCATATCCAAAACCGTTACTTCCTACCGGCTCACGCAATATTTTTCCTGAGACCTCGCCCTGTGTCACTATCTCTCTGCCATCAGGGAAAATAAACGCTATATTCGTTACAAATTTAGCCTTCCTGTTCGTTTTGTCCTGCATTTCTATAAGCAGTTTCTCTATTTTTTCAAGGTCTGTTGCGCCTGGTCCTGCGTATCGCGCACTAAACACACCCGGTCTGCCGTCCAGAGCCTCAACACACAGTCCTGAATCATCTGCAAGAACACAGTCATCACAGAGCATGGCTACTGCACGCGCTTTTATCAGCGCGTTCTTCGCAAACGTATCACCCGTTTCCTCAACATCAACATCTATCCCAGCATCCTCCTGTGACATGACGTTGAATCCCAGCGGCGCGAATATCTTCTTGATTTCATTGACCTTGTTCTGATTTTTAGTAGCTACTATTATATTCATAACTTCCTCCTGAGTATGTTACTCCCTTATCTGTCCATCGCCATAAACGATATACTTGACTGATGTGAGAGCTTCAAGACCCATAGGTCCGCGCGCGTGCATCTTCTGAGTGCTTATGCCTATTTCTGCGCCGAAACCAAATTCAAATCCATCTGTAAATCTTGTTGACGCGTTCACATAAACAGCTGCCGCATCTACCTCATTGAGGAATTTCTGCGCTTTTGTATAGCTGTCGGTAACAATAGCCTCGGAATGCTTTGTATTATATTTGTTTATATGCGCTATAGCTTCATCCACGCCGGAAACAAGCTTAACAGCAAGGATATAATCATTGTATTCTGTGTACCAGTCCTCCTCAGACGCTTCTCTCACACCGTCGGCATAAATATCCATTGCTGCTTTATCCGCTCTTATTTCAACACCGGCATCCTGAAGCTTCTTGAATATTATCGGTACAAACTTATCCGCTATAGCCTTATCTATAAGCAGTGTTTCAGCCGCATTACATACTGACGGGCGCTGAACCTTTGCATTCATCGCTATTTTTACTGCCATATCAAAATCGGCGTCACCGTCAACATACACATGACAGTTTCCTGCAGCTGTCTCCACTACCGGAACAGTGGCGTTATCCACAACGCTCTTTATAAGCCCCTTGCCGCCGCGAGGTATAAGCATATCAACATATCCGTTCATTCTCATAAGCTCAGTAGCCGTCTCGCGCGATGTGTCCTCAATTATATTGAGCGCGCCCTCAGGTATACCTGCGCCGTATGCCGCCTTCTGCATTATCCTCATAAGAGCCGTGTTTGAGCATATAGCCTCTTTACCGCCGCGCAATATGCTGACATTTGAGGTCTTAAGGCACAGCGCCGCCGCGTCTACAGTCACATTCGGTCTCGCCTCGTAAATAATGGCTATAACGCCTAACGGTACGCGTTTTTTACCTATCTGCAATCCGTTCGGGCGCGTCCACATATTAATGACCTCGCCTATAGGATCATTAAGATCCCTGACCTTGCGCACTCCCTCGGCCATGCCGGCAATACGCTCCGGCGTGAGCCTTAATCTGTCAAGCATAGCCTTACGTACACCGTTCGCCTCAGCGTTCTCCAGATCCTGTTTGTTAGCTTCAAGTATTTCGCCGGTACATTCAACAAGCGCGTCCGCTATAGCCTCAAGCGCGTTATCCTTTACCGCCGACGGCACGCTTATCATAAGCTGTGCGGCATTCTTAGCAGCGGTACATTTTTCGAGCAATTCACTCATAAAAACACATCCTTGTCTGTATAATAAATACTGTAATTTTCTTCATTTCTGAACTTTAATGAAATAATTATAGCACAATCACAATTAAAAAGCAATAGATTACAGAAAAAATACATATTCAGCATGTTTTTGTCACGCATAATACATTCGGATACATAAACTGTTTATACTTTTGTAAAGA
>CALXSS010000043.1 GCA_944391225.1 uncultured Clostridia bacterium | reverse complement strand
AGTAATTTTGCCGCTGCAAAATCAAGACCTTCGGTCTTGCCCGCCTTTCTTGGCGGGTACACCCTCGAGCACCCATCAAATAGGTAACAATTGTAAAACTCTTTTGGAGTTTTACAATTGCCTCATAAACAGATCCGGAGGAGGATTTACTATGGCAAAAAGATACGCTTTTGTACATAATGAGGTATGCGTCGCCTGCGGCGCGTGCGAGAACGTATGCCCGCGCGCGGCTGTAAAGGTATGGCGCGGCTGCATGGCAAGAGTAGACGAGGGACTGTGCGTGGGCTGCGGCATATGCGCGCGCGAATGTCCGGCTGGCGCGATAGACATACGCAACAGGGTCGAGGAACGATTTGACAGCCACTGTTCGCCGGAGCGCGCGGCGTCAGGCGCGTGCCCGATGTGCTCACAGCTCGCGTCATCGCCGTATAAGGATAAAATGTTTTGATCATTCGGAGGTAGGATAAATGACTAAAAGAAAAAAGCACTGGTATGAATATCTGTGGATATGGTCGATACTGTTCTTTACTCTCGGCGCGTTCAACATAATGTTCGCATGGCTGGGTATGATAGATTTCCTTGTACCGCTCGCAATAGCGGTATTCGGCGGGAACAAATGGTTCTGCAACCATCTTTGCGGCAGAGGCCAGCTGTTCGCGCTGCTCGGCGGCAGTCTCAGGCTGAGCCGGAACAAGCCCGCTCCACAGTGGATGGCATCTAAAAAGTTCAGGTACGGCTTTCTCATCTTCTTTATGCTGATGTTTGGCATAATGATATTCCAGACGTACCTGGTAGCATCGGGCGGAGCAGATCTGCGCGAGTCGATAAAGCTGCTGTGGACGATACGTGTGCCATGGGGCTGGGCGTACAATGGCGGAGCGTTCCCGGATTGGGCAGCTCAGTTCGCGTTCGGATTCTACGGGCTGATGCTCACCTCGGCTGTGATAGGGCTTGCTGTTATGGCTCTGTATAAGCCGCGCAGCTGGTGCGTGTTCTGCCCTATGGGAACGATGACGCAGTCTATATGCAAAGCGAGAAACGCAAAGGAGCTTTCGGAGCTTAAAAGGCAGCTATAATACTTAAGCGACTGAAACGGAGGATAAATAAATGGGAATATTTGATTTTTTCAGAGCGCCGGATATAACGGCAATGGCAAACAAAGCAAAGGAGAACGGCGCAAGGCTTGTTGATGTGCGCACGCCGGAGGAATACGCTCAGGGACATATATACGGGAGCGTGAACGTGCCGCTTGACACGCTGCCTGGCGGAGCAGCTATACTTGGGAAAAGCGATAAAATATATGTATACTGCCGGAGCGGCGCGCGCAGCGGCAGAGCTGCCGCTGTGCTGAGAGGCAGCGGATTCACTGATGTCACGAACATCGGCGGGATAATCGACTACAGAGGACAGCTGACAGCGGAATAATATATCAGACAATAAAACAAAACGGAGGTAATATAATATGAAAACAGTTATAATCGGAGGAGTTGCCGGAGGCGCGACAGCGGCGGCAAGACTCAGACGGCTTGACGAAAAAGCGGAAATAATCATAATAGAGCGCAGCGGATATATATCATATGCGAACTGCGGTCTGCCCTACTATATAGGCGGGAAGATAACAGACAAAAGCGCGCTGACGCTCCAGACACCACAGAGCTTTTACAGCCGTTTCAGGATAGACGCGCGAGTAAACAGCGAGGCAGTGGAAATAGATAGAGAAAAAAAGACGGTGCTTGTGCGTGACCTAAAGACATGCGGAGAATACACAGAAAGCTATGACAAGCTCATACTTTCGCCGGGAGCAAGACCGGTAATACCTCCGCTGCCCGGAATAGACAGCAAAAGAATAATGACGCTGCGCACAGTAGAGGATACTTTCAGAATATACGACTATATAGACCAAAACGCGCCTGAGACGGCAGTTGTGATAGGCGGCGGATTTATAGGTCTTGAGGCTGCCGAAAATCTTATGAGACGAGGTATAAAGGTAACGCTTATCGAGCGCGACGCCCATGTCATGCCGCCGTTTGACGGCGATATGGCAGGACTTCTGCACGGCTGTATAAAAAGCGAGGGCATAGAGCTTATGACGGCGAGCGCCGTTACAGGCTTTGAAGAAAGGGATGACTGCATTGCGGTAAACACAGACGGCGGAGTATCTGTAAATGCTGATATGGTAATAATGTCAGTCGGGGTCGCGCCCGAAAGCGCGCTTGCAAAAGCGGCGGGGCTCAAAACAGGACTGCGCGGCTCGATAGCAGTGGACGATCATATGCGCACATCAGACAAGGATATTTACGCGGTCGGCGACGCTGTGGAGGTGACACAGCTTGTGACCGGAGCAAAGGCGCTTATACCTCTGGCCGGTCCGGCAAACAAGCAGGGCAGGATAGCTGCTGATAATATATGCGGCATTGGCAGCACATACAAGGGATCTCAGGGCTCATCGGTGCTCAAGCTGTTCGGCATGACGGCGGCGGCGACAGGACTGAGTGAAAAGGCGGCTGAGGCGGCAGGTCTGGAATATGACAGCGTTATCCTCTCGTCCGCATCGCATGCCACCTACTACCCCGGAGCTACAAACATGACTGTAAAGGTCACATTTGAAAAGGGCAGCGGCAGGATACTTGGCGCGCAGATAATAGGCTATGACGGAGTTGACAAGAGGATAGATGTGCTCGCAGTGGCGATACGCGCAAAAATGACGGCATATGACCTCACAGAGCTGGAGCTTGCATATGCTCCCCCCTATTCCTCGGCAAAGGATCCGGTAAATATGGCGGGATACGCGATAGAAAACCTCCTCACAGGAAAGGTCGAACAGCTCCACTGGCGCGATATAGAAAAGCTGCCCCAAGACGCTGTTCTGCTCGACACACGCACAGACGCGGAGCTTGCCATGGGCGGCATCCGCGGAGCTGTTCATATACCGGTGGACAGTCTGCGCGAAAGACTCGACGAGCTGCCAAAGGATAAAAAGCTATGCGTATTCTGCCAAAGCGGACTGCGCAGCTATGTTGCATGCCGCATACTTTCACAGCTCGGCTTTGACTGCTGCAACATAGCCGGAGGCTACGGCTATTATTCAGCCGCGTTCGGAGAGAGCGCGCCGCTTAAAGAGGGCAGACGCCCCTGCGGACTGAAATAAGCTAATAACAAATTCAAAAATATTTCACAATATAATATACAAGTGGCTGCTGCTATCATTGAGTATCGCATCAGCCACTTTTTAGATTTCAAAAATACTCAGTATAATCTAAAACAAGTTTCTTCTCATATTCAGCCTGTTGTAGCTTTGTGTTTTACAGCTTAATATTTTAATTTATTCAAAAACTCAATACTATCTGTCTACACTCCAAACCAATTACGAAAACAGCAAACATGTAATATATTACAAGAATATGTCATTTTGTCCACCATCCCGGTTTATTCCTTGTTGCTTTACCTCCTTCTTTTTTATAATGAAACGTATATCCCAACTGCTTTGCTTTTTCTATTGTCTTATAGATTTCTTTCCCTCCAACAACCCAAAGGCTTCCACCCTTTGGACGTTTATCAATAAACTGCACACCCTCGGACTTAAGCAGCCCTATAATGTCATTATCTGCAGTTTCCTGATCTACAATAAAATCAAGAGTTATCTGTTCTGGTACCTTCATATTCTCAACTGGCGTCATATCCATACTCTGAGCTTTCCTCTTTTTCTTATTGATTTCATTTTTTGATTGATAAGACAGTTTCTGGTCTGTCACAAATTCACAAACATCATCAGATTCTTTATCAGCAAACGGCAATTCTGGAATACTATTTTTGTTATCCAAGGCAAATCTAATTGTATTATGATCCAAGCCTGAATCCATATCCTTGTTTTCAATCAAAATATCCTCTGCACGTCTTTTTATACGCTGCATCAGCTCTGTGTTTCTATCTGTGACTATTTCCTCTGAATTTATTTCTTCAGGTTCAATTCCTAACTCCGTTAATTCATTTATAACCCGTTCTATAGCCTTGTCAGGATTTTTATAAAACTCGCTTCCGCGTATTCTTATAAAATCCCATCCTATTCTTTCAAGAATAGTTTGCCGCTCCAAATCTTCACGTATTTTTTCTTCTCCGCTGTGATATTGTTCACCATCGCACTCAATAGCCACCTTTTTAACGCCAAATATAGCTACCATATCAAGACGGTACGCTCCCACCTGCCACTGCTGAACAATATGGTATCCTCTGAGTGTGAGTTGTTTTGCTACAGAGGCTTCAAACGGAGATTCTGAATTGATGTCTATTTTATCATTTATAACGCTTACCATTTTAGGATCAATAGAATACTCAATAAGCTGCTTGCGAATATCTCCCGGTTTAAGATCATTCTCATGGTCAAGCGAATCGACTATCCACAACTGATCTTTTGCTCGGCTGGCTGCGACATTATATCGTTTTCTTGTTGAGTCATCACGACCAAAACCAACTTTAGATACAGGTCCATTTCCATTTGCACAATCTACTAAGCTTAAAAACACCACATCTCGTTCATCACCTTGAAAATGTGAGGCATTTCCGCATAGTATACGCCGTTTATTAAATTCCTTAGGATCAATTAGCCTGTTTATTTCTTTCTGCAACTCATATACCTGATCATCCCCCAGTAAAGAAATAACTCCAAATGACTTGCCTTCATATTCAGGCTGATCAATACATGCCTGCATTAAAGCCGCTATTGCTTTTGCCTCATTAGGGTTGATCTTATTTATTCGTTCACCATTTTCCACTCGATAATTTACTACTGACGGTAATAATATGCTACTGCTTGGATCCCTCAAAGGCTTGATCTTAAAATCATATGAAAGCCAATTTGAAAAACCGATTATCTCCGGCATACACCTGAAATGCTCCCTTAACATCAGCGGTTGGAAGGTTGTTGCAGCAATATCATAAATGGAAGTTTTTGCGTCATATAAATGTGCATTAGGAATTTTTTTAGCTATATACATCTCTTTAAGCGCATTAACCTTATCCTCATCAACGCCTATTCCCATAGGGCTGACCTGCTTATCATCACCAACAATAATAAGCTTTTTGCCCATATACAGGATAGCTAATGAAGATATATCTGATTGACTTGCTTCATCAATTATTACTATATCAAACCTGTTATGTTCAGGATTAAGGCTTTCCAATGCTTTTCCAATAGGCATGATCCATGCCGGAACAGCTTCTTGACACTTAATCATTAATCGGCGTGCTTCTTTGCGATACCTTGGAGCATTTTTGCCTGTACCTTTTCCAATCTTTTTTACTGTAAGCTTCCAGCCGTTAAGCGCTTGCTGTAAGCTGATATCCCCCTCTGTCCTTTTCAACAGATTATACCACGCTGACTTTTCAGCAAACATGGCAGTAATTTTTCTATACTGTCTGCTTAAATTAACACTTTTCTTTTTAAGTTCATTAAATGGCTCTGATGTAATCTCATCTATTATTGCCTCGTATTGTTTGCAAGTCCATGCGACTTCAATATTTTCAGGCATCGTTGAATAACCATGTATGCCGTCTCTGCTGCATATTGCCTCCGCCCATTCTGGAGCAACCTGCGATAATCGATTCAAGAATTTTTCTCGTTTTAATTTTATGCTGTATTTTGCAAACGTATTTTCAAGTGCATTATACGCTTCACGGTAATCATTAATATTATTGGTCTGTGCAGCAGCAATGATAGCTTTGCATTCATCAGAATTTATTCTATCTCCTTCTTGAAGATTATTAATATTTGTTTTTAATTGCTCGGCTGACTGTCTCATTCTATTAACAATATCAAACACATCACAGAATATCGGCAGCTGCTTTTTAATATTACACAGACATTTTTCTATATATGTATATTCAGAATCAAAAACATTTTTCTGAAATAACATATCAGTTTTGATTCCAACAGAATCTATTTTTGCTGTCAAGACTTCATAATAGTTTTTAAACCAATCAAGATAATACTGAATCATTGAAATATAGTTTAACGCCACGCGCTCAGGGTTAAACGGATCCAATTCACTAAATTCAGGAACACCAAGCTTGACCATCAGATCATTCCAATATGATGCGCATCGTTCTTTTGCAGAATCAAATTCTAAGATATCAAGTATCAACTGACATTCTTCTTCGTTTTGCGGCTGGTGTCCATTTATAGTTGCACCGTTCAAAGCAGTCTCCAATTGTTTATTAAGCAAACGCGAGAATTTACTTATCTTTGATTTCTGCCTGTACTTTTCTGCCAGCTGTTTCATTGCAGAACGAAATACAATATCACTGTTTTGAATGTTGACCTCCTTGCCAAGTTTCTTAACAACTATATTTTCTGCCTGATCACAGGTCTTTTGGATCTGATCAATTAAAACAATCCATCGCTGTTTATACGCGCCGCCCTCTTTTCCATCAATTGCACAATGAAGCATCCATGGTTCAATATTGTCAATCGCAGAAAGATAACCACGTAAATCACTGACTTCAGACGAACTCAGATGTTGTAAATCAAAACTTCCAAACAAAGTATTTATTTCTATTTTTTCTTCATTTAGTATATTTATTTCCCATTCATTTTCACTTGCTATTTTTCTAAGCTCTGATTCTATAGAATTAATATAGACAATTTCTTTTTCAAAATCTGACGGCGACATGATCTCTCTTGGATCAGGAATATTATTTTCAAGTTCTGTCTCCTCCTGAGCTGAAATATCCTCATTTGTCTTATATAGCTCCGAGATCTCGGCTAAACTTAGCGGCAATTCTTTATATAACGATACTGAACCGGGGATATATGACAGTATTTCACTATTATCCTGTATATAGTTAGCCATATCAGAAACTAAAACATCTTTGCCGTTATACTTGATACTGCTATATTCCTGCTTTATTATTTCAAACAATTTTTTTCTGACTTCCGCAAGCTCATCAATCACCTTTTTACGTTCGATACCTAATCTGAGCATTTCCCGCTTCTCTTTTGCGGCAGAAGTTTCAGACATATGTGCTATAATGCCATCAACAGATCTTTCCATATCAGTATTTGTATCATCTATCATAGAAACACACAAATCCTGCAATTGAGGAACTACTTTTTCTTTTAGAACTCTTAGCGCCTTTTTGGTGTGGCTTGTTACCAATACACTCTTTCCCTGCGCCAGAAAATGTCCCATCAGGTTTGCAATAGTATGAGTCTTTCCTGTTCCCGGCGGTCCCTGCACAAGAACAGCATTATAACGCTCTATTCGGCGTGCAATTTCCAATTGCTCTTTATTCGCCTCTTTTGAAAGAAGAATATCGATACTTTCTCCACCTACAGCCGCTAACTGTTCCTCAATCGAAACAATACTATCTTCCGGCATTTCGATCTTTCCACCTTCAACCAGTTCTTCTATAGCCTTTGGAATATCTCCTGTTTTCTCGACAATTTCTATTATTTTTTCAATCGCTTTGATAGTGCCATCCATTCGTTTTCGGAGAATATAGCACGGATTTCTATAAATCAAGATACTTTCATCATCATCCCATTTATCTGGGATCCCGCTTTCTGAATAGACGCTATCCGCAGTAAGCTTATGCGCCAATATTTTAAAAAATGAAGCAGTCTCATTTCTATCTAATGGATGATAATCATTCTGCAGCAGTTCTGCATTCATCCCTTTAACAGATGATAAATTAATATTCTTCATTATCTGAAATATTACTGTATAAAGCTCAGATTCAGCATTACTGTCCTCAATATAAATATTGTTTTTCTCAGCATCATGACTTATTCTTACCCGGCGCGTCAATACCGGATGATCAATCTCCGGCATTTCTTTTTCACGAATAAAACCATCTGCCACTATCAATTCAAGAGTTTCTGATTCACGCTCAAGATCTATGTTAAGATTATGCAGCTCTACAAAAAAATCACGCGTCCTTGCAATAAGCTTCTGTTTTTCTACCCATACATCTCGTAATATTTTCCATTTCTCATATTCATTCGTTCGTTCCGCACTATCTTCAAAATATATCTTTGCGTAGCTTTTATCATATTCTTGTGTATATTCCGCTTGATTTGAATCATCATCAGACTGTAAGATATATTCCTTTATAGTAACATCTTTCCTATAATCATCCCATCCATCATTTAACCAATTCAAAAAAGAAGGATATGGCTGCGGACAACGCTGAAATTCAGGTTTATGAACTGAAACCAATATATCCGTTCCATCATCTGCATCCTCATCCTCTGTTCTGTCGCGATAAAATACCCGAATATTTTCAGGATCGTCCGGAAATGATGCTATTGATTTATACCATTTATATTGAGAAACATCTGATATGATTTTTTGTTTTACCTTGTTTAATTCTTTTATATATTTGAAGAGCGAAACAACTTTTTCTATTTTTATCGGCGTTTGCTTTGTAATATCTTCTGATCCGTTTTCCTGCATGGCTATTCCCCCTGTTATATAAGTATAAATATCATTCGCCTGCGAGTACAATCTCAATAATAAACCAATTCAAAGAACATTTTAATTGTTCTCAGTATACCATATATATACTTTAATGTCAAGCAATGCTCGATCCTCTTTAAATACTGAACAATCAATCTGTAAAATACACCATATAAACGCTTTAGTTTGCTAATGGAATTATGATACTGCAAAGCTTATAATTATATTATCAGTATTACGCAGCGCAGCTGCAGAAAGGATGATATAATCATGAAAAAGATCACTGTACCGCTTATACTGAGCGCGGCGCTCATGCTTCCGTGCGCGGCGCTTGCCGATAACCCGATAGTGCAGACACGGTTCACGGCAGATCCGGCGCCTATGCTGAGCGAGGATGGAGAGACGCTCTATCTTTTCACCTCTCACGACGAGCCGGAGGGCGGCGAGAACGGGGTAATGTATGTTATGAACGACTGGAACCTGTACTCAACAAAGGATATGGTCAACTGGACTGACCTGGGTGTGCCGACAAGCTATGAGGTTTTCGACTGGGCTGTGGGCGACGCGTGGGCAATACAGACAGTGCGCGGCTTTGACGGCAGATACTATCTTTACGCGCCTGTGAACAGCGAGCGCGGCAATTCCATAGGCGTGGCTGTGGCAGACAGGCCGGAGGGACCGTATACAGACGCCATAGGCAAGCCTATAGCTGAGCAGTTCACATTCATAGACCCGACCGTTTATGTGGACTATGAAAGCGGACGCGCGTTTATGATGTGGGGAAATCCCGACCCATATTTTGCTGAACTCAACAGAGATATGATAAGCTTTAAAACTCAGCCGGTGAAGATAAATAAGACGATAGAGTCCTTCGGCGACTCCACCTCGGAGGATCGCGAAACGAGATATGAGGAGGGGCCATGGATCTATATTCGCGGCGGCTTCTGCTATCTTGTATACGCCGGAAACGGCATACCGGAGGATCTGGAATACTCCATATGCACTAAGGAGGAATTTCTGAGCTGGGTGGAGACGCTGCCGGCGGCTGACGGAACTTCTACATATCAGTCAAAAGACGGGCCATGGAAATACGGAAATGTGCTCATGGCAACATTCGACAGCGGAACTTTTACCAACCATCCCGGCGTAGTGGATTTCAAGAACAACTCATATCTGTTCTATCACACTGCAAAGTTGCCTGGCTCAGGAGGTTTCAGGCGTTCTGTGGCAGTAGACTCCATGTATTACAATGAGGACGGCTCTATCCAGGAGGCAGTGCCCACAACAGAGGGGCCTGCTGCTATAGGCGCGCTTGATCCATACAGCCTTACAGAGGCTGAAACAATAGCGTACTCTCTCGGAGTGGAGACTGACGAATACTACACCAACACCGCTACAGGCGAGGTCACGGACACATTCACAAACGCTGACACAAAGCATGTTTATGTGACAGGCATTGAAAACGGGGATTATATAAAGGTCAAAAATGTAGATTTTGGCGCGGCGAACGCAAAGCTCTCGCTCGATACGGCAGATAATGGCATAAGCTACACGGCAGACACCTCAGGCCTGACAGATGAGGATATATATATTGCCGGATACAGCCAGGACGGAACGCTACTGCAGCTTTGCCGTCACAGCGCGGCTGACGGAGAATGCAGCGGCATGCTGAGCGCGGACGGGATAAAAACTGTTGGCGCGTTTGCCTGGGAAAAGGGCACACAGACGCCTGTATGGAGCGAAAAGCGCGCAGCGGACGCGCTTGCGGAGGCAGGAATATTCACAGTCAGAGCAGCGGCAGGCGGCAAGGGCGGAGAGATAGAGCTCCATCTTGACTCGATAGACGGAGAACTGATAGGCACCATGCCTGTTTCATACACGGGCGGAAACGATATCTGGCAGACAAAATATACCGCTGTAAGCGGAGCCTCAGGCATACATGATCTTTACTTCGTATTCAGGGGCGAGGAAAGAGCCGAGGATCTGTTCATGCTTGACAACTGGCGCTTTGAGCCTAAGACGGCTGAAAAGACGCTCACAGCGCTCAACGCATATATAGACGAATACAAGATAGATATACGAGAGGGCGCAAACACAGCGAATATAAAGGTCATGGCAATATACAGCGACGGCTCGTCTGAGGACGTCACAGCGCTCGCAGAGGTCAGCTCGGACAACATCTCTTATTCAAACGGAGTTATAACCGGAACCTCATACGGCAGAGCAGTTATAAACGTCAGCTACGGCGGAGTGAGCGAGGATGTAATGCTGTGGGTAAAGGATATGGAAACAGAGGAAAAGGCAGCATATCTTTATTCCGATCCGGCAGAGGTGAGCCTTGTTTACGGCGGACTCCCAGCTGAGGTAACAGTTACAGCTGTATTTGAGGACGAGCACGAGGAGGACGTGACGCTCAAGGCAGAATACGTTTCAAACGATGAGAGCGTTGCGACAGTTGAAAACGGAGTTATAACCCCTGTAGGAGCCGGACAGACTGTAATATCCATAAGCTATGCCGGAAAATTCGGAGAGCCGGCAGTTATGGAGCTGCCCGTCAGAGTAAATACAAACATGATAGTAAACGGTGACTTTGAAAGCGGCAGTGTTGAGCCGTGGACGCCATTCTACTCAACGCTTTTGGTAGAAGATGACGGAACAGGAAACAAGGTGCTCAGGATAACTGACAGAGACACAGACGAAAGCGGAGCACAGGGCACGGCAAACAGCGCTCACTATGTGATGGGCACAGACCTGCAGCCGGGCAAAACATACAAGTTCTCTGCAAAGCTCAAATACAACGACGGGCCGGACACAAGAGCGTTTACAATGTCGTTCTGGAACAACTGGCAGAAATACATTGAGGACGCGAGCTGGGGCGATATTTACGGCAACTACACGCTCTCGGAGCTTACAGCTACAAAGGGAGAATGGACGACCTTCTCCGGCACTGTGACGATACCGGCAGACGCGTATATTGATCCCAAGCTGGCGCTGACATTCACCTCAACATGGGTAGCTGAACCGACGCTCGAAAATGATCTTATGGATCTCTACATAGATGACGTCAGCTTTGCAGTTGTAGGCGACGCGCCTGCAGCTGGTGACAACCTCATAACAAACGGTGATTTTGAAAGCGGCAGTGTTGAGCCGTGGATGCCATTCTACTCAACGCTTTTGGTAGAAGATGACGGAACAGGCAACAAGGTGCTCAGGATAACTGACAGAGACACAGACGAAAGCGGAGCACAGGGCACGGCAAACAGCGCTCACTATGTGATGGGCACAGACCTGCAGCCGGGCAAAACATACAAGTTCTCTGCAAAGCTCAAATACAACGACGGGCCGGACACAAGAGCGTTTACAATGTCGTTCTGGAACAACTGGCAGAAATACATTGAGGACGCGAGCTGGGGCGATATTTACGGCAACTACACGCTCTCGGAGCTTACAGCTACAAAGGGAGAATGGACGACCTTCTCCGGCACTGTGACGATACCGGCAGACGCGTATATTGATCCCAAGCTGGCGCTGACATTCACCTCAACATGGGTAGCTGAACCGACGCTCGAAAATGATCTTATGGATCTCTACATAGATGACGTCAGCTTTGCAGTTGTAGGCGACGCGCCTGCAGCTGGTGACAACCTCATAACAAACGGTGATTTTGAAAGCGGCAGCGCAGAGCCGTGGACGCCGTATTTTGCCTCGATAGCAGTTGAGGACGATGGAACAGGCAACAATATACTAAAGGTATTTGACCGCGACAGCACAGAGAGCGGCGAGCAGGGCACGGCAAACGGAACTATGTATCTTCTTGCAAACACTTTAGAGCCGGGCAGGACCTACACGTTCTCGGCAAAGCTCAGATATGACGACGGACCGGACACAAAGGAATTCAATATGTCCTTCTGGAACGGCTGGAACAAGTATCTCGAGGATGCGAGCTGGGGCGATATTTACGGCAACTACACGCTTGCGACTCTCACAGCCACAAAAGGAGAATGGACAGAGTTCAGGGGCAGCGTGACTATACCGGAGGAGGCTTACCTCGACTCTCAGCTCTCGCTGACCTTCTCGACAAAATGGACGGCAGAGCCGACAGCTGAGGAGGACCTTATGGACTATTATCTTGACGATGTGACCTTGAAACTTTCGGAATAATTTATTATACACATACAGCACAAAAGAGCAGAAGAGGCTGTTGCAAAACTCAACGAGTTTGCAACAGCCTTGGGGGCTTTAGAAAAATAGTGCAGAACGGACGAAACGAAGGGGCGCAGCCCCCTCCGCTCTTTTTCAGCTCTTATCCTCTTTTCCGTCCTGTTTATTCGGGCTCTTGTCAGATATGTCGCTGCTGCGTATAAGGAACTTGCGCACAGCGAACAGCCCGGCTATCGCCGCTACATTGAGCAGATTCTCAAGCGGCGTGGTATGGAATACCACCAGCTGCTTTGCTATTGCAAACACCAGCACCTCAACTACCGTCTGCGGCGTGTGCTTGCAGAGCATCTTTATAAACTCAACGCCTATGGCAAGCGTCATCGCCTTGTCGAGTATATCCACAAGCACGCTGCCGTCATTATCATACACCGTGGAATGGAGCATGTCCCAGAACAGCTTAACGCCGAGTATTATCACCGCTACTGCTATAATAACAGAAATTCCCGCCTCAAGCATATAGCAAAATTCATATATCCTTCCCTGTATCTTTCTTCGCATATCAATGTCCCCCGGATATTGGTTTATATATGATTATATTAACATATTACCGGTACAAAATCAATACAATTTTCAGATTTTATGACCATTCCGCCGCTTTCATCATATGCGAATATATCAAAGCCCGGAAAGCTTCACAAACCGCATTTGTCAGCAACTCAAGCTTAAGATCCATACTGCCTCTCTACTTCGATACACTTCACCTCATAATTCCATACACGATTCATTTCAAGAAAATTTTACCTCCTGAGAGGTATGGTGTATATTTTTATAGAAGCAAATCCGGAACGCATATTTAAAAATGGAAAAATCAAAATTATCAAGATTGTACACTTTTAGCGAAAAACATTCGCAGGCCTTTTTTGACTTTTGTATAAATAATAATATTGCAACACCGTGCAGAGAGAGAATTCGCATTTCAAACAACTTGGCGTTTGTGTATATGAGTATTCTTGCAGATATTATTTTTAAGCGACACAAATATGAAATGATTACCTATATTCAGAAATATTCTCGATACTTAATTAACAAGAATTTGACCGTTTCCAGAGAGAATCAAAAAAAATTAGGGTGGTCCAAAACAATATTGAGTTTTCTTTGCCTGCTAACTTAAATCATATCCCTCTTGAACAGTTTGTGCAATTAAGAAAGGATCGTAGTTTCAATACTGTACGAAAAGCTTACATGTCGCAGATCGAACAGCTGACCGCACATCAAGAAATTTGTGATTATTTTCATCGGAAGCTCTATTCTGTCAACGCCGGTATTGACACCTCCTCAAAGCCGCATATAGGATAAACGCTCAGAAGATCCTTCAGCAAAAATACCTTTGCGCTGCACGGTCCTGTGATACCAGTTCCCTTCAATGAGAAAGTCACGGCGGCTCTGTCGTTAGCATCGGTTTCCGGCAGCTTTTGAATACCTATAAGCCTGCCCTCCTCATCATAAAGCGCAGCTACAGGCTGGGCTGCTTCAGCATCGCCTCTGTGCCACGCAGCTATAAAGCTTACGCTGTCTGCATCTCTTTGCGGACTGCTTATTCTTGTGAACGGAGTTATTTCCTCCGCCTTTTTCATACATTCACTGCTGATCGTGCCCGGCTCGCAAATACACTTGTCAAGGTCATAGCTGCCAGCAGGGAAATAATCCTCCATATCTGATTTTACGTAATCATAACATTCCGCTGGCACACGCACTGTTATAGTGTTGCTGCCCGTTACTTCTGCACTCTCGCTGATTATATTGCATGGACAATAGTAGTAAGCTGAACTGGCTGTAATATTATCTATGCCGCGGTGTAAACCGATTTCCAGATCTGTATTATCGATAGCAAGATTGGATGCATAATAATTGTAGCAGACGCCACCCTGAAGATCAATTTTTACATTGGCATTTGATAATGTATTTGTGGTTGATCTTATTCCGTAGCTTCTGGAGGTAGAGGTCGGATTGGACAAGATCAAAATATCAAGGCTGGCATTATCTACATTTAAGCCTATCTCCGTTCCATAGGTATCGATTCCATATAATGCTTGGCCGCCTTTTGCAAAGAAATCCACATCAGCGCCGTTATGGAAGTTAACCATTCCGTTGCATCGAATGCCGCGCTGGGGAGTACTTAAGTTTTCATATCCGTTTTCCATGGATATATTGAGCCTGCCCTCAATATCAATCAGAGAGTTGTCGTAGGTTGAGGTGATACCCATAAGATACCGTCCGCTCAAAGTTTCGTTATAAGGAGTTTTCAGATCAATCAGCATTTCAGAGGTTTTATCCACATGAACAGTATTGAACCCAGTGGTCGCCGTATAGCCGCCCGTCTTGTTGGAGTAAATCTTAAGCGAGCTTCCATTTTTCACATCCAAAGCGGCGCTTACTGCAGATTTGTAGATAGCTGTAGTGTATGAACTTTTATCCGTTAACCCCAAAAGAATCTCTGCCCTGGAGTTGTCAAAGACAACGTCGGCTGTTAACATATCCTGCAAACCGTAGGGATAGCTGTTTCCGATGCTGATGGCGTCTGCGTCGCTGTATATGCGAAAATCGCTGTCTTTTACAATCAAAGAACTCCCGTTTATTCTTGTCCACAAAGAGGCACTGGAGGAGAGGGTATGATCTGAAGTGGAAATTGCCGACCTATAATTATTCGTGTTTGTAATCTCCACATCGCAGTTATCAAAAGCCATGGCGGACAGGCCGATGGTTCGGTACCAGGAATCTGGCTTGGCGTCCTCGGAATGTGCCAGATACCGAATGTTTGAAAGAATGGCAACGCTCACATCTGTGCCGGACGCCCCGTGGGAAATAAGCGGTCCGCTAAAGGTTGGCATTTCCGGCTGCCCGGGAGCTGCAGTCATAAGAATGTCAGTTCCGTTGTCAAACCATATTACTCCGCTGCTGTAGCCGATCACCTCAATGTTCAGCGGCTTGTGCGTACTGGTATAAAGCGTTTCAAAATGGGCGTTGTCCAAAACCAGCTTTGTCACATCATAGCCGGTCCAGGGATTTTTGATATCAATATCACCAAAGTAGCCGCTCAGCGTCAAAACATTGTCATGGTAGGTGATGCTGGCGTTTTCGATTTCAACATCCTCATTTGCCAGAGGATTATCTTCCACTGAGCCGTATCCATGACCGAACTCATAGCCGGAATAGACGGGGTTTCCATTGTCGTCTGTTCCCACAAACGCTGCCACCATAATAGGACTATTGACAACATTAGAGGCCTCTACATCATGCCGCGGCAAGAGGCCCGCAGGCACCTTTTGCGGATCGGTTTCCACTATGGTGCCGTCTGAATAAATGGCTCCCGCCACCGCATATACATCATACAATCCGCCCATATTCGGCGCAAGCTGGATTATAAGGTTTTCATAAACGCCTGTTTCGTCATCATAGGCGGAAATGCTGGCCTCATACTTATCCACACGGTACACATTGCCGTTTACCGTATATTCATAAAATGCCCGCACATACAGTCTGTCAACATACTCGTTCTGCTCTACGGGAAAAGAAATATCGATATGCAAAGTGACAGGATTCGTCGGATAAAATCGGGTAATGGTCGGCGCCGTGTAATCTATAGTTTCATCGGCAAATACTGAATTTACAGGAAAGAATGTTGCGAGCATACAAACGCTAAGCAATATGCCTGTAAATATATTTGTGATCTTCTTTGATCTCATTTTTCATGCCTCCTTTATTATACAGCACATAGTATTTTGCACATCAGTACTAAAAGCTTAAAGCATACGCATTATAAACTACCACTATCCTGTTCTGTCAGCGCGCCTATCTGCGCCGTATGGCTCTGACATACTGGCTGTATATTGTTTTCCCTCCACAAAAACAGCTTTAATCTGCCGCTGTTATCAGCGCTCCAGCTGTTTGAAGGGATCACAACCTCCTGTTCGCCGCTCGTTTCTGCCGCAGTCACCATTTGAACGTCTATTACACTGCCGTCCTGATCATACACAGCCGCAAGAATGATACAGCCGCTCTCAGCGCCTTTCCATTTCGCCGTGAACGTCAGCTCCTCTGCTGTGCGGACAACATTATTAGCTGCAACAAACAAAGGTGTATTTATATATATAAGGTCGGAATCCCATGCCCCGGTCGAAATTTCCACGGTTTCATCAACGATTATATTGTCGCTTAAAGCATTTGTGATCTTGCCGTCTGTGACAGCCGCCCTGAGACTTCCGCCTGTTATTCTGATCTCGGCATATTCCTTTCCATCAAAACGGATAGCATACTTCCCCATATCTCCGTCAGGAGGTGAAAGATAGGATATCCCGTCCGTCAAGGTAAGCGCTCCTGATTCCATAATAAATTTTACAGAGGTCTGGTCGGCAAGGCATCCGCCGTTTCCTATTGACAAACACTTTACTCTGACAACTGTTTCTTCACCTGTGATCATAACAGTTCCGTTAAAATTAGCAGTAACATTCCCATCAACTGTCACTTTCGCGCCGCCTTTAAAGACTGCGTCGCTCTGTACAAATATATACTTGCTTATATTTACTTTCGCACCGTCAATGATCAGATTTCCGTCCTCCTCACTACCCGTGAATGCGAGACTGCCATCCCTGCCAATATCTATCTGACCGCCGCAATCAAGGCTGCCTTCGCCGCTTATAGTCAGGTTGCAGTTTATGCCGGTATTAAGGCTGTCGGCATCAGCTGTTATTTTGTTTTCTCCCACCAATACAATATTAAGCTCAGGGAGTCCCGAATTGATCGCGCCGTGATAGCCGTAGTTGCCGCCTGCCTGTGATATTTCGGCATTAGTCAGTGTAAGGGTCGAGGTCTCGGGATCAAACACCGCTGTGCCGCTTCCGCATTGAATGCTCAGCGCATCGCTTCGTACACGTTTGCCGTTTACAAACAGCGCATAGAGCTCAACGCTCTCGTCAAGGATGTATTCGGCAAAATCTTCTCCCAGCGCCTCAATATACACATTCTCTGAGCCCTCAGGCACGTGGATACGGAAGCCCAGGACCACTGGATCAAAGGCAGCAGTCGCAATATTCGGCGGCGTTTCACTTTCAAAGGTAACGCTACTGAGGCTTGAACAGTTGTTAAATGCATTAGGGCCTATATAGGTAACTGTAGAGGGTATTACTATCGTTTCTACAGACGAGCAGCCCTGAAACGCCGAATCTTCAATAGAGTCCGGCACCTGTATCTCTGTAAGAGAGGAACAGTTCCTAAATACACTGTGACCTGTATCTTTGATCTTGTCAAAAGGAAAGGTTTTGAGCGAACTGCAGCGTTCAAAAGCACAAAAATCCACACTGAATTTTTCGCCGCCTGCGACCGCAATGCTCTCAAGCTTGGAGCAGTTGTAAAACGCGTAATTCTTTATCCATTTTATTGAGTTCGCTGAAAAGCTTTTCAGACTCTTTGAATCACTGAACGCACTCTGCGATATGGTAACATCTCCGGCTGTAACGGACTCAAGATATTTACTGCTTGCAAATGCTTTATATCCAATATAGTCCACCGTTGACGGTATATCAAACTCTGTTCCCTCCTTAGCCTGGGGATAGGCATAAATAGAAGTTACATCTTTATTATATAAAACGCCGTCTATAACAATGCATGACCCATTTCCGTCCTCTACCGAGTATTCTGCAATATTCGGATATTTATCCCCCGTAAAATCATCGTCAATATTCGTTACATCCTTCCAAATATAAACACCTTTAACACTTTGCTGATACCACATTTTATATAGATCATCCATACTATTTAGCCATGCATTCCAAATTGTCACGCCCTTGTCGCTTTCGATCGCTAAAATGCCGTTCTCATCCAAAGTCCACCAATCCCATTCAGGGATCTGGATCAGGCTGACCTCTCCGACAGTGCCATCAGTATCCTTGACTATAAGCCATAGCATATGCGGATCCGTAGTAAGCTCCGACAGGGTAAGAGTGACCTTTTCACCCGCTGTACAAGGTGTTCCCTCTCCCGAGGTGTCAATTTCGGGTATCTCCTCCTGTACAGGCGTTACAATATAATAATACGAGCCGTCTGTGTCACTTGTAAACTCCGCCTGAGCCTCAGTTCTGGTATTTCGCCATACATCGCCGACAGTAACAGACGGTCCCTCCGCAAACGCTGTGATCGATAATATGCCTGCGGCAATACTAATAACTGTTATAAAGCATAAAAATGTCCTTTTTATTGCTGAACCTTTCATTTCCTATGCCTCCTTTATCTCTTTCATAATTAAATTTTTGATCTTCAGCTCGTTTTCGAGCAGCTGCTCCACACGATCAGCCAGATAATTCGCCGCGCGCCGCTTACCCTGCTCGGACAAGCCCAAGCTCGGAGACACGACCGAAACCGTAAGCTTTGTTGCCGGCGCGTCCTCCGATACGGTAAAAGAAAATTCACTGTAGTTTTCATAAACAGTTACGCCTGCAAGGATCTCACCGTCTGCATCCCTGTGGTATTCGCTTTTTTCCTGATCCAACACATCATAGAGTGCCAGGAGCACGAGCTGTTTTGTGTATAGCAGCATTCTTTGTATTGAAATCATGATTCTCCTCCTTCCCTGCCGCAGCGGCTGTTGTTGTTATATACTCATAGAATAGGCAATTGTAAAACTCCAAAAGAGTTTTGCAATTGCTGCCTATTTGATGGGAGCTCGAGGGTGTACCCTCGAATT
>CALXSS010000042.1 GCA_944391225.1 uncultured Clostridia bacterium | reverse complement strand
TGAAAATAGTTCATATCCGCCTCCTGTAAATATCGTGTTTATATAATTATAGCACAAATATAAAGTATTTTCAGGCAAAATTAAAGCCTTGACACATTGTTGATTATATGATACAATTATCTATATAGAAATTATTCAGGAAGGGGCTTTGCTGAAAAATGAAAAAAATTATATCAGGAATGCTTGCAGCGGGTATGCTGCTTTGCGGCACAGCCGCGCTTGCGGATACACCGTCGGTATATTTCAACGGCGAAAAGATGACATTTGAAGTTGATCCATACATAACAAATGAAAGGACAATGGTGCCGTTCCGCGCTATTTTTGAGGCTGTAGGGGCAGACGTCATATGGGATGAGGATACTCAAACTGTTATTGCAGTTAAAGATGATACAAGCGTAACATTGCAGATAGGCAACACAAGCGCATTTGTAAACAGCGAGCTTGTAACTCTCGACGCTCCGGCTGAGATCACAGCTGATTTTACATTTGTTCCACTCAGATTTGTTATGGAATCGCTCGGCGCTGAGGTAACATGGGATGATGCAAGCTATTCTGTAGGCATAACAACAGAGTAATGACTATAACGCCGTTGATCAGAAACGGCGTTTTTTTTGGTCAGAAACAGATATTGAAGTGTTTTTTTAGATTTTGCGCGAATATTTTAACAAAAACGGTTGAAAAATTCACAGAATAATGATATAATTATTAGCGAATGCGGTTTAATGCCGCAAAATCACTACCGGGAGGAACGATTCGGCAATGGATAATTCAAAAATTCAACGTATAAATGAGCTTGCCAGAAAGTCAAAGGCGAACGGATTAAGCGATGAGGAAAAGGCCGAGCAAGCCTCGCTGCGCGCTGAATATCTTGCGGCGGTTCGCAGGAATTTCAAGGCTCAGCTTGACTCTATCGAGTATATAGATAATTCCGGCAGGATATTGAACTGATATGCTTATCAGCAGAAAATACGAACAAAGAAAGAGGTAACAGGAATATGGCTTTGATAATTCCGGAAAACTATAGTTCTCCGCTTGACGGAAGAACGACGGAAACAGCAATAAAGTTTATTAAGGATGCGTTTCAAAAGGAGCTTATGAGCGCTCTGAATCTTCAGAGAGTATCAGCACCGTTGTTTGTAAGACCTGAGACGGGACTTAATGATAATCTTAACGGTGTGGAGCGTCCGGTTTCTTTTGATGCTCCTTGCATTGGCGGAGCTACGCTTGAGATAGTACATTCTCTGGCTAAATGGAAGCGACTTACACTTGGAAAATACGGTTTTGAGCCGGGCGAGGGCTTATATACAGATATGAACGCTATAAGGCGCGATGAGGAGGTTGACAACCTCCATTCTATGTATGTTGACCAGTGGGACTGGGAGGCAGTTATCAAGCATGAGGACAGAGAGCTTGCTACTCTTAAAAACACGGTCAAAAAGATATATGCCGCAATGCGCGAGACGCAGAAAAAGGTTTGTATGAAATTTGACGGTATAGAGGATAATTTTGCTGAAGAGATCACATTTGTGACTACACAGGAGCTTGAGGATATGTATCCTGACGATACTCCCAAAGAGAGAGAGAATAAATTCCTGCGCAAGCATAAGGCTGCTTGCATAATGCAGATAGGAAAAGTGCTTGAATCAGGCATACGTCATGACGGCAGAGCGCCGGATTACGATGACTGGGAGCTTAACGCAGATATAGTTGTATATTATCCACTGCTTGACTGCGCGTTTGAGCTTTCAAGCATGGGAATACGCGTAGATGAAAAATCACTTGTTTCACAGGTCGAGGAGGCTGACTGCCTTGACAGACTTGAGCTGAGCTTCCACAAGATGATACTTGCGCATGAGCTGCCTTATACAATAGGCGGCGGAATAGGTCAGTCAAGACTGTGTATGTTCATGCTCGGCAAGGCGCATATAGGCGAGGTGCAGCAGTCCGTATGGCCTGCTGATATGATAAAGACCTGCAAGGCTCACAATATCAATATTTTATAAGATATACGCTATATTATATATAAGATAATAACGAAAGGAAAGCATTTATGAAAACGGTTATTAAAAGCCTCTACCGCTCTATGGAGGATTACGGCGGTAAGGAGGTAACGATATCGGGCTGGGTAAGAACTATCCGTTCTTCAAAGAGCTTTGGATTTATTGAGCTTAACGACGGAAGCTTTTTTTCGGGAATACAGATAGTTATTGAGGCTGATAAGCTGGAAAACTATGCTGCTATCACAAAGCTGAATGTTGGAGCTGCGATCACAGTTACCGGTATACTTGAGCTTACTCCTGAGGCTAAGCAGCCCATGGAGATAAAGGCGGCTGAGGTAGTTGTAGAGGGAGAATCAACTCCTGACTATCCGCTGCAGAAGAAAAGGCATTCATTTGAGTATCTGCGCACTATCGCGCATCTGAGACCAAGAACAAATACGTTTGCTGCTGTGTTCAGAGTACGCTCGCTCATAGCCTATGCAATACATCAGTTCTTCCAGGAGCGCGGATTTGTCTATGTGCACACTCCGATAATCACAGGCAGCGACTGCGAGGGAGCAGGCGAGATGTTCCGCGTAACAACACTTGACATGGACGATCTGCCTATGAAGGATGGAAGCGTGGATTACTCACAGGATTTCTTCGGCAAGAGCACTAACCTTACGGTAAGCGGTCAGCTCAATGTTGAAACCTACTGCATGGCATTCAGGAACGTGTATACATTCGGACCTACATTCCGCGCTGAGAACTCCAATACCACTCGTCATGCCGCGGAATTCTGGATGATAGAACCGGAGATAGCGTTTGCTGATCTTGCTGACGATATGGATCTTGCCGAGGATATGCTCAAGTATATAATCAACTATTGTCTTGAAAACGCACCTGAGGAAATGGAGTTCTTCAATAAGTTTATTGATAAGGGCTTGCTTGAGCGTCTTAACAACGTTGTATCGAACGAGTTTGCACGCATAACATACACAGAGGCTGTTGAGCTGTTAATGAAGAATAATGACGCATTCACATATAAGGTAGAGTGGGGTTCAGATCTTCAGACTGAGCACGAACGATACCTTACCGAGACCGTGTTCAAGCGTCCTGTAATGGTTACTGATTATCCTAAGGAGATAAAGGCTTTCTATATGAAGCTCAATCCTGACAAGAAAACAGTTGCCGCTGTTGACGTGCTTGTGCCGGGAATAGGTGAGATAATCGGAGGAAGCCAGAGAGAGGAAAACTATGATGTGCTTGTTGAGCGCATGAATGAGCTTGGCCTCTCACCGGAGGATTACGATTGGTATCTTGATCTGCGCAAATACGGCACAAATAAGCATGCTGGATTCGGACTTGGCTTTGAAAGAGCAGTAATGTATATAACCGGTATGCAGAATATTCGCGATGTTCTTCCGTTCCCGAGAACGGTCGGAACAGCTGAATTCTGATACTGCGGACCTTTTTGTCCGGACGCGCTTGTCACGTCCGGGCTGTCTTTTATTACAGGAGGGATTTTTTATGAAATGGTTGTATCTGCTTGCGGGTTGTGTGGCGATAGTATTTGCATATCGATTCAACTGGATACTCGGAATAGCTGTAACTCTGATCTTGGCGGCGTATATGGTATATAAATATCTGCCTGATATATACAGAGCGCGTGGCAGAAAGTTTTTCAGCGAGGGAAATTATGCCGAGGCGAAACGCATGTTCAAAAAGGCAGTCGATACGGGGCATGCCAAAGGTGACATACGCATGGAGTATTCGTACATACTTCTGCGAACAGGTGATATAGAGGAAGCAGAGCAGGTCGTTAACAATATGCTCGCTTACAAGATAAAGCCGGAATACAGGGGCAGAGCTGTTATACAGAGATGTATGTGCTACTATAAGCGCGGAAATCTTCAGGAGGCTGTTGATGATGCTATGGAGCTGTATAATGACGGCTACAGAAGCATTATGCTCTATGGTATGATAGGATATTTTAAAATATTGCAGGATCCTATGAGCGAGGAGACTTTTGAGTTCTGTAAGGAAGCATATGATTATGCTGATGATGACAGGGATATTTGCGATAATCTGCTCATCTGCTATTACAACAGAGGCAATTACGAAAAGGCTAAGGAGCTTTCAGATAAGGTGCTTGAAAAGAAACCTAAATTTGTCGAAGCTTGGTATCATGCGGCGCAGATCGATGATAAGATGGGAAACTATGAGGATGCGCTTGAAAAGCTTGAGCATATCAAGGACTGCAACCGTTCCTTTATGACGACTATTTCAGAGGAGGAGGTCACAAGTCTGAAAGAATCGTTAAATGCTAAGCTTGGATCGACACAGGATAGCGCAGATAATTCAGCGGAGGAGTAACTCTATGCGAACACCTCTTGCTGACAGGATAAGACCGCGCACGCTTGATGAGGTAGTGGGGCAAAAGCACCTGCTTGGCGAGGACAAGCTGCTGCGCAGGATAATTGAAAACAACGAAATACCTAACATGATATTTTACGGGCCGAGCGGCACCGGCAAGACAACCGTTGCAAACATCATCGCCGAGCGTGCGGGAAGAACCCTGCACAGGCTTAATGCCACTACTGCGTCTGTTGCGGATATACGCCAGATAGCGTCGTCTCTCGACTCACTGCTCGCACCGGAGGGAGTTATGCTGTATCTTGATGAGATACAGCACTTTAATAAAAAGCAGCAGCAGTCGCTGCTGGAGTTTATAGAAAACGGAAAGATAACGCTTATTGCAAGTACTACAGAAAATCCGTATTTCTATATATATAACGCTGTGCTTTCAAGAAGCATTGTGTTTGAGTTCAAGCAGATAGAGCCTGAGGAGATCAAAAAAGCTTTAGAGCGAGGCGTTAAAATAATGACCGAGGAACTTTACCGCGGCTGCAATGTAGAGGTTGAGGATGATGCGCTTTTGCATATCGCTCATACCGCGGGCGGTGATGTGCGAAAGGCGCTCAACGCCCTTGAGGCATCATTTTTCTCAGCGCGGCCTGATGGTGACGGCAATATAAAGCTAACCTTGGAAATGGCTGAGCAGGCAACTCAGAAAAAGGCTATGCGCTATGACCGTGACGGCGACAGCCATTATGATGTGCTTTCAGCATTTCAGAAATCTATACGCGGTTCTGATCCTGATGCTGCCGTGCACTATCTTGCGCGCCTTGTTGCGGCGGGCGATCTGCCAAGCATATGCCGCAGACTGCTCGTTATAGCGTCTGAGGATATAGGATTAGCCTATCCACAAGCAGCGTCTATTGTAAAAGCATGTGTTGACAGCGCTCAGCAGCTGGGATTTCCTGAGGCGCGCATACCGCTTGCCCAGGCAGTGATCCTGCTTGCGACTGCGCCAAAATCTAACAGCGCGATATGCGCTATAGACGAGGCTCTTGCCGATCTTGAAAAGAGCGATCCGGGCGATATACCTGCGTATCTTAAGGACTCACATTACAGCGGATCAGTCAAGCTCGGTCATGGGCTTGAGTATAAGTACCCTCACTCATATCCAGATCATTACACACCTCAGCAGTATCTGCCTGATAAGCTGGCAGATAAAGTATATTACTGCTTTGGCAAGAATAAAACGGAATTAGCTGCCCGTGAATACTGGAAGCATATAAAGGGAAACGATTTTAAGGAAAAGAAAGGGGACGGCTGATGAAGGACGGATTTATCAAGCTTGCGGCGGCAACAACTGATATACGTGTTGCCGACACCGAATATAATACATCAGAGATAGTCAGAATAATGCGAGAGGCTGCCAATAACGGAGCAAAAGTCATAGTATTCCCTGAACTGAGCATCACAGCGTATACCTGCGGTGATCTGTTTTTGCAGAATACACTGCTGCGCGGCGCGCTGGCGGGACTTGAACGTATCAAAAAAGCGTCTAAGGATACGGACATAACAGCAGTTGTGGGTCTGCCCATAGAGCTTGACGATACTCTGTACAACTGTGCAGCTATAGTAAACAGAGGCAGTATAAGAGGAATAGTACCTAAAAGGAATATACCTAACTATGCCGAGTTCTATGAGCTGCGCCACTTTTCGGAATATCATGGAGCAGTGCGCGAAATAGAGATGCTTGGAGAGAGCGTTCCGTTTGGCTGCGAGTTGTTATTTACATCCTCCGTCATGCCGGAATTCTGTATGGGTATTGAGATATGCGAGGATCTTTGGACACCGTGTCCACCCTCAAGTGAGCACGCTCTCGCAGGCGCGGTTATAATTGCGAATCTTTCAGCATCAGACGAGCTCACATCGAAATCAGAATACAGAGAGCTGCTTTTAAAGAGCCAGTCGGCGAGGCTCTATTCTGTGTATATGTACGCTGACGCAGGTAGGGGAGAGTCTACAACAGATCTTGTCTTCGCCGGCGATACCATGATATGCGAAAACGGAGCTATACTCGCGCGCGCTGAAAGATTTAAAAATTCATGCGTATATGCCACGGCAGATTTGGGCAGACTTATAAGCGAGAGAAGAAAAACCACGACCTTTCGCCGCCACAGCGATGGCTATAGATATATAGAGCTTGAAATGGATCATGCCGATACCGAGCTTGAAAGAGCAGTTGATCCGCGCCCGTTCGTGCCGTCAGCTGAGGATAAGCGCGCTCAGCGCTGTGAGGAGATACTTACTATACAGTCAATAGGACTTGTAAAGCGGCTTGAGCACACGAATGCTTCTACAGCTGTAATAGGCGTCAGCGGTGGACTTGATTCAACTCTTGCTCTGCTTGTGACAGTGCGCGCGTTCGATACTCTTGGACGCGACAGAAAAGGCATACACGCCGTTACAATGCCCTGCTTCGGAACAACGAGCAGAACATATAACAACGCCGTATGCTTCGCCAAATCGCTTGGAGTTTCATTCTCTGAGGTTCGGATAAAAGATGCTGTTTTGAAGCATTTTGAGGATATAGATCAGGATCCTAACTGCTATGATGTGACGTTTGAAAATGCTCAGGCAAGAGAGAGGACTCAGGTTCTTATGGATATAGCCAATAAATCAGGAGGAATGGTGGTAGGAACCGGCGATCTTTCGGAAATCGCGCTTGGCTGGTCTACTTATAACGGTGATCATATGAGCATGTATGCCGTAAATGCCGGTGTGCCAAAAACACTTATACGCTACCTGGTTGAATATGAGGCTGACAGAACAAATAATGAGGCGCTCAGAGTTACTCTTACTGACATTCTCAACACTCCCGTAAGCCCAGAGCTGCTTCCGCCACAGGACGGCGAGATATCGCAGAAAACTGAGAGTATAGTAGGACCTTACGAGCTGCACGATTTCTTTTTGTACTATCTTGTAAGATTCGGTTTCACTCCGTCAAAAATACTGCGTTTGGCTGAAAAAGCTTTTGACGGGGTATATGAGCGTGAGTTCATACTCAGCTGGCTCAAGACCTTTTACAGGCGTTTCTTTACTCAGCAGTTCAAGCGCTCGTGTATGCCCGATGCTCCTAAGGTCGGTTCGGTTGCTCTTTCTCCGCGCGGCGACTGGCGTATGCCGTCTGATGCTGCGTTCAATCTGTGGAAGAGCGAACTTGAAAGACTGTAAAATCTGACATTCTTATATATAATATTGCCCTTCCGCACAAATGGAGTTGATCTTGTGTCGAAGGGCAAATTTTGTTTATTTGTATCTGCATTTCTATACGGTGTTATGCCCGTGCTGGCTGATCTCGCTTATGATGGTGGGATCAACGGCATAACGCTCACATTTTTAAGAGGTTTCATTTCGTTGCCGGTGCTGATAGTTATTATCCTTATCAGCCGGCGTCAGCTGCGGCTGAGTATCCTGCAGCTAAAACGGGTGGCTTTGCTCGGAACAATAGGAGGCACTCTGCCTGTTCTGACGCTTTATCTCTCGTACAACTATATATCTACCGGGCTTGCGACAACGCTTCATTTTGTATATCCTCTTATAATTGTGCTTGCGAGCGCTGTGATCTATAAGGAACGCATAAGTCGTGTAACTCTTAGCGCAGTTGTCTTTGTGACTGTGGGAATTTTCATGTTTACAGACATAAATACCGTGTCAAATACGGCAGGTATCGTTCTTGCTGTGCTCTCAGGCGTGTTTTATAGCTTTTATGTGTTGTACCTTGACCATTCGGGGTTAGACAGGCTTGATTATATCGTTCTGACTTTCTATGTGATGTGTATAATAAGCGCGTCTACTCTTGTTTTTGGGGCATTCACTAACAGTCTTTCCTTTGATATATCGCCTGCGTCATGGCTGCTTTCTGCCGTCATATCGCTTATGACTACTCTTGGAGCTATGCCTCTGTTCCAAATAGGGGTTAGGGCAGAACGTGCCTCAACAGCCGGTATACTCTCCACGATTGAGCCTGTCACAAGCGTCATTCTCGGTGCTGCATTTTTAGGCGAGCCGCTCGACACAGGGCAGCTGATGGGCGGAGCAATGATACTGCTTGGAGTTCTGCTTACCCAGAAGCATCATAAAAAGAAACGTCCCGCGCATTAGCCGTTTAGAAGAGCTGCCGCAAGAGCCTTACCAATATATCCGGCTGCCGCCTCAGCTTCCTCAAGGCTGTTGCCGTTGCTTCCCATCTCGAGCAGTAGGCTGCCCTTTGTCACGTGCATATTGAACCGCTCCCTTCTCAGATTTATAGGACGCATTATTCCCGGGTACATTATCTCTGCTGCGTTCTGGACCTTAGCGGCAAGCTTGAGGTTCTCTTTCCAATACGGGTGATACAGTCCCATGCTGTCGGTGCCAAGCACAAGCATTACCTGCGCGGAGTCCTTGCCGTTTACCTCTGCGCTTACTCTCAGCTTTGATCCGTCGTTATATATGTAGGCGTCGCGATGTACATCAAGTACAACCTTTATTGACGGATACTGCTCCATATTCTTTTCTATAGTTTCAAGCGCGCGTGTATATGCTCCCTGATAGGTGGGATAGTCATGTATGGTCTTGTCGTGAATAGTCTGTATACCGTAGCTGTTAAGTGTTTCTGCTATGATATCACCTATTCGGCACATGTTCTGCTCTGGATTAGTTGTTCGCTCAGATTCGCCCGTCATCTCATCTCCGTTATAGCATTCGGTAGTGTGAGTATGGACTATCAGCACCTCAGGCGCATCAAGAGTCAATTCTATAGCGAGATCCTCAGCGCACATAGCGTTAACGTCTACATCATAGTTTGTCGCGTTGTTGATTTTGAGCCCTGATGCTGCAGCTATCGCTTTATGATCCGGTAGCTCTTTGTCGTCAGAGGGCTCGTCGGTAGGCTGCGGCTCCGGAGTGGTTTCGGGCTGCGGGGCTTGTTCATTAGCCGGAGCTTGTTCTGATGTTTCGCTTTCAAACACCGCCGACGAGCTTTGTATTATTGTCTCAGGCTTATCGGTGTCGAATCCAAGCAAGCCCGATATTATACTTTTTATGCTGTGTTTTTCTTCCTGAGAGGGAAGTCCCTGTTCAAGTATATCGCTGTAGCTGTCATTTAACGGAGTTTCCTGCGGCGAAAACACCGCTACGCTTTGAACCTCGCGTCCGCGTATCAGCAGAACCGCGGTAAGTATCAGCACAGCTGATGCCGCGGTGATTGCCGCGGCACGGCGCAGATGCTTACCTGTTATTATTAAGGTATTGAATCTCTTCATTTTTTCTTAAGCTCCCTTCCTGAAAAGCAGCCGCCTTGTCCTTTTGTTTACGGCTAATTCTATAATACGTTGTTATGGCTCTGAATATGAATGTTTTCATAAACCTTATTTTTTTTCAAAATCACTTTACATTTCGGATAATTTTCTGTATAATAGTATTTGTGGAAGTTTATCCTATAGGATAGACGGTCAAATCACGAAAGGACTGGTAATAAAATGACAAAAGCGGATATATTCAGACAGAGTATACAAGGCAGAAATATAACGGTTATAGGCATAGGTATTTCAAATATGCCGCTTATAGAGTTTCTTTGCAATGCGGGCGCGAATGTGACTGCATGTGACAGGCATGACGCAGAATGGCTCGGGGATAATTACAAGCGCTGCGCGGAGCTTGGCGTGAAGCTTTTCCTCGGAGAGGATTATCTCGATCATCTTACTGACGATATAATATTCAAAACGCCCGGAATACGCTGTGATGTACCGCAGCTCGCCGCTGCCGCAGAACGCGGTGCGCATATCACATCGGAAATGGAAACCTTTTTTGAGCTTTGTCCGTCTCATATAATAGCAGTGACAGGTTCGGACGGTAAAACAACTACAACCTCGCTTATATATGAAATGATGACGCGCGCCGGCTATAAAACATGGCTTGGCGGAAATATAGGTCACCCTCTGCTTTCTGAGGTGGATGGGATGACAGAGGATGATTATGTTATTCTGGAGCTTTCCTCTTTCCAGCTGCATACCATGAAGTACTCACCTGAAATAGGAGTTATAACAAATCTCAGCCCGAATCATCTTGACTGGCACACTGATTATAATGAATATATCGATGCAAAGACTAATATATTCAAGCACATGGCACGCGACAACAAGCTTGTGCTCAATGCCGATAATAGTGATTCGGCTGCATTGCTGCCGCTGGCTCATGTAAATGTGTGCATGTTCTCGCGCAAGCTAAAGGCTCAGGTGTGCCTTGAAAACGGAATGATAGTATGCGGCGGCAGAGAGGTCCTTGACATCAGCAAAATAAAAATTCCCGGAATGCACAATGTAGAAAACTATATGGCGGCAATAGCTGCTGTGGACGGGCTCGTCAGCGATGAGGTCATCAACGAAGTGGCAGAGGAATTTGGCGGAGTGCCGCACAGAATAGAGCTCGTGCGCGAGCTAAACGGAGTAAAGTATTACAATAGCTCAATAGATTCAAGCCCTAACAGAACTATAAATACTCTGAACGTGTTTCCTGAAAAGGTAATAATGATAGCAGGAGGAAAGGATAAGGGAATACCGTATGATGAGCTTGGAGAGCCTATTGCAGATCATGTAAAGACGCTTATACTTATCGGTGCGACAAGCGAAAAGATAGAGGAGTCATTGAACGCCACAGGCAGAGCCGCAGAGGTGGAGATCATTCATGCGTCAAGCTATGAGGAGGCAGTAAAAGCAGCTCACGACAAGGCTGTAAGCGGTGATGTGGTTCTGCTCTCACCCGCATCCACAAGCTTTGACATGTTCCGCAACTTTGAGGAGCGCGGAAATCTATTCAAGGAGCTTGTAAAAAGTCTTTGAGATCATCTTCGCAGATAATGCGCGAAAGGAGCAATATCATAAATATATGAGAAAGCTATTGACAAAATTAAGCGATATGCGTGCCGTATCGGGACATGAATATAGAATAAATGAAGCTATTGCCCGGCTTTTTGAACCATATTGCGACAGCGTAAAAATAGATGATTTAGGAAGCGTTATCGCATACAGGAGCTGCGGAATAGAGGGCGCCCCCTCAGTTATGATAGAGGCTCATATAGATGAGATCGGAATGATGGTGACATCAGTAACAGACGATGGGTTCATTACCTTTACAGATGTTGGCGGGGTCGATGAAAGGATACTTCCCTCGCTTGAGGTCACAGTGCACGGTGTGCGCGATGTCCAGGGTATCATAGGCTTCAATGCAAACGAGGCTGAACAGGGAAAGAGCTATACGCCGAAAAGCCTTGCGGTGGATACAGGTCTTGACGCAGCAGAGGTAAAAAGGATAGTAAGACCGGGCGATACAATAACATTGCCGCAGTCTGTGCTGCGCCTTGGCAGAAAGCAGATGAGCGCAAAAACAATGGATGACAGGGCAGGAGTAGCCGCTCTTATACGTACAATGAAAAAACTCAGATCAGAAAAACTTTGCTGCGATGTATACGCAGTTGCGGCTGTGCAGGAGGAGGTCGGCTGCCGCGGAGGAAAAACAACAGCATTTGGGATCGCTCCCGATATGGCTGTGGCAATTGACGTAACTCATGGAATAACACCTGATAATGACACAAACGCCTTTGAAATAGGCAGCGGCGCGGTTATCAGCAGAGGGCCTAACTTACATCCGCTGCTCACTGAACGACTTGTTTATACGGCTCAAAGTAAGGGAATAAAATATGAGATAGATGTTGACGGCGGCTGTACAGGTACTGACGCATGGGAGATACAGACGGCAGGCTCAGGCGTCTGCTCTGCGCTTCTGTCAATACCGCTGAAATATATGCACACATCTGTTGAAACGCTGTCGGTATCAGATGTTAAGGCGGTTTCAGAGCTGCTGACAGAGTTTATAAAGGGACTGGAGGGTGATGTATCATGGCTTGCACTGTAAAGGAGCTTAGTGTTCTATCTGGAGTCTCAGGAAAAGAGGATCAGGTGCGCAAATATATAAAGCATAAGCTTGAAGGGATTTGCGACAGAATAAGCGTAAATTCTATGGGCAGCATTACAGCTTTCAAGCGTGGAAGATCTTCAGCAAAGACAGTGATGATATGTACAGGTATTGATGAGCCGGGCTTTATAGTAAGCGGCATAACAGATAAGGGCTATATTAAATTCAAGGCTGTCGGCAGACCGGATATAAGAACAGTTATATCTAAGCGTGTGCTTATCGATTATAGGATCAGCGGAGTTATAGGCATGAAAGCTATTCATCTTCAGAAGAAGAGCGAGCGCGAAGCTGCACCTGAGATAAGCAGCCTGTATATAGATATTGGCTGCAAAAGCAAGGCGGAGGCGGAAAAGCTTGTAAAACTTGGTGATTATATATCGTTTGACAGCGGTTTTTATGATAACGGCAGTGTATATATGGGCAAGGCGTTCAGTAGGCTTGGCACGGCTGCGCTTCTGGAGGCTGTACAGTGCACCCCGGCGTATGATACCTATTTTGTGTTTGCAGCTCAGTGCTGCATTCCAAACAGTATACCCGGCAGAGGGCTCAAGACAGCTGCCGCGGCTTTAAAAGCTAATTATGCACTGATCATTGATACTGTGTCGGCAGATGATGTTTACAGCGAAAAGAAAAGACCTCTCATCTGTTCTCTTGGTTCTGGCGCCGCGATAGAGTATATGGATAAAACCTGTATACATGATGTATTATTTACCGATTCCGTTTCAGCCGCCGCCGAGCGCTGTGGGATCAAGATACAGAAAATAACCGCTCCGGCAGAACAGTCGATATCCGGCGCTGTATCATCAGCGTCAGTTATCACGGCAGCGGCTGCTATACCGTGCAGATATATGAATGCGCCTATGAATATGGCAAACAAAAAAGATATGGACGCTCTCACCCAGCTGTGCAGACTGTTCATACAGGAAAGTGATGTGATAGTAGATGGAATTGCTCAAAAAACTGACTGAAGCGGCAGCGCCGTCCGGCAGGGAGGCAGCTGTCAGGGATATTATAGCTGAAGAATGCAGACGCATGGGCTATGAAGTGAGCATTGACGCGCTTGGGAGCGTTACCGCCCACAGAGAGGGCAGCGGTGCGAAGCTTATGCTTGCAGCACATATGGACGAGATAGGAGTAATAGCCACATATATAGATGACAACGGCTTTATAAGATTCGGCGCTTTGGGCGGGCTGTATAAAAAAGAGCTGCATAAGCGCAGAGTAATATTTTCAAACGGCACTGTTGGTGTTATAGCAGCAGAGGAGGAGGAGTTTGAAAAAAAGCCGGAGCTTTCAAGACTTTATATCGATATTGGAGCGGCTGATAAGTCGGAGGCTCAAAAGAGGGTAAAAGCAGGCGACACAGCAGTTTTTGAGGGTGCGTTCTGCGTTAGCGGCGATACTGTTATATCAAAGGCTCTCGACAACAGGGCTGGCTGCTATATACTTTTAAAGGCGATGGAGAAGCTGCAGAGCAGCAAAAATGATCTGTATTTTGTGTTCACTTCACAGGAGGAGGTAGGTCTGCGCGGCGCGAGAGCAGCAGCATATCCACTGATGCCTGATTATGCCATAGCTATTGACGTTACCGATACAGGCGATACACCCTCATGCCCGCTCATGGAGGTTCGTATGGGTAAGGGAGCTGCTATTAAGCATATGGATCACTCGGTTATGTGCGATATTAACGTGATAAACTCTCTTAAGGCTGCGGCAGATCAGAACGGAATAGCAGTTCAGTCAGAGATAATGACGGACGGCGGAACAGATGCAGGAGCAATCGCTCTTACCGGCGGCGGAGTGCGTACAGGCGGAATATCATTGCCTGTAAGATATATACACTCGCCGTCAGAGATGGCAAGTATACATGATATAAATGCTTGTATTGAACTTACTGCGGCGGCGTGTTCGTATGAATGGAAGAAAGGGCTGAGCTTATGAAAGGTTTAAAAAAGAAACTGACCGCGTCATTACTGGCGTTATGCCTGTTATCACAGTCACAATCAGCCTTTGCGCTGTATTATAAGCGCAGCGAGCCGACAGCTGTATCAGCGTCGAGACTCAGCTATATCGGATACGATCAGACAATATTTGATCGCGTCGCACAGAAAGCTGGTGAGTTAATTGGCGAGCCTGGCAATTCCATGGAGCTTTCGGCAGTATTGGACGAATGCTATAATGAATATTGTAAAGCTGTCGAACAGGCTTATATAGCTGATCTTGAAATGAACAAGAACTATAATGACACAACAGTTAAGAACAAGACTGACGCATATTCAGTGTCTCTTGATGTAACACAGGATTTTACAGATCTTCTAAAAAGCGTTTATTACAGCGAGGAATACGGTTCTTTACTTGAAAATATTTTTGGCACGGGAAATGTTGATCTTTTCCTTGATGAGCTGCCGAGTGATGAGTATTATTCGCTGTCAAAGCAGGAACAGGAGCTTGTAAGCGAGTATTATGATATTTATGGCAAAAGCGATGAATGTGCGACATTGTATCTTAAACTTGTAGATATAAGAAATCAAATGGCAAATGCTGAGGGCTATGATAATTATGCCGATTATGCTAACAAGATCCTCTATGCGCGCGGCTATACAGAGGAACAAACAGTGCAGTTTTGCGAGGAAGTGTCGGAGCATCTAAAACCATTCGTTTCTCTGCTGCTTGACGCTACTCTCTATGTTCCGCATGACAGTATCGACATGAGCGATTCTGAGATAATAAGCAATATTGGAAGCTATGTAGCGGATATTAACGGGGAGCTGTACAGCTCATATAATTATATGGTTTCCAACAAGCTTTACGATATTTCGTATTCTGAAAGCAAGGTGAAAACTGGTGGAGCATTTACTTTGAATCTTCCGCAGAGCAAAGTTCCATATCTCTTTATCGCCCCGACAGATGCCAACTCTGACAGCAAGACAATACATTCGCTTATACATGAGTTCGGACATTACAGCGCTATGCTCAAAGACCCTAAAATTGACGAGAGCTGGTCTGCAATAAAGTATAATATATCGGTTGAAACATCTGAGGTACAGTCACAGGGACTTGAGCTGTTGTTTATGGATTATTATGGGCAAATGTTCGGACGCAGCGCGACCTATGAGCGCTATTCGCAGCTTTTATCCAATATCACGGCGATCCTTGACGGCTGTATGTTCAACGAGTGGCAGACAATGGCATATTCGGCGGATGAACTCACTGTAGAAAAGCTCAACGAGGCTGCCGCAGAGCTGATAAGAAAGTATTATGGATTCAATTATACGCCGGACGCGGCACAGACAGTATGGACGAGCCTTATGCATAATTATGTATCTCCGATGTATTATTTCTCATATGCCGTATCAGGCGCATCGGCATTGTCCATACTCAGCGAAAGCAGTGATAGCAGAGAAAACTCGGTTGACGCATATATGAAGCTTTCTGCTCTTGGAGCATACTATCCGTATATGGATGCAATGAATGAGAGCGGTATTGTAAATGTATTTGATGATAATGCTGTTGAAAATATCGCTGACGGCGTTGGGGCGATGTTCGGACTAAATTATGAGGACGTTGACTATAAGGCATGGTATATACCATATATCTATATAACGTCACCTATGCTTGAGGGTACAGATGACGGCAGATACATGCCTAATGAGGATATAACAAGATCTGATTTTGTGATGCTTATAGGCAAGATGTATGATTATTATGTAGGCATAAACAGAGAGTATACGATCTCATTCAATGATGTCAGCTCAACAGATGAATGCGCGCCATACATTGCATGGGCATATTCCAACGGCATAATCGATGGATATGAGGACGGCTCGTTCGGCGGCGGCGACAGTATAACTCGTGAACAGCTTGTCGCGATACTATACAGGCTTGCAAAGCTTGAGGGCGAGGAATACAAGAAGGGAACAGGCGTTCTCGGGGTGTTCTATGACAACGATCTCGTTTCCGACTGGGCTATAGAACCGCTCAGCTGGGCAGTAGAGAACGGTATCATAGACGGCAGGGACAACAACCTTTTTGAGCCGCAGGGCGGAGCAACGCGCGCTGAGGCTGCAAAGATAGCCTCTACCTATCTACTCGACAGATATTAAAACTGAATACCAATAAAAACAGATGTGCAGGGCTTTATTACAGCGCATCTGTTTTTTTTGCTGAATTTATACATAAATCTGTTTAGCTTTAGACCTATCAAGTAATTAATACTTGAATTTATACAGCAGGTATGATAAAATATACTGTAACAGCAGGCGTTTGCTAATGATATTACGCGGACGCTGCAATAACAGTGGAGGTTACCTGCTATGAATAAATTAGACGCAGTCTTCTGTGATGTGGACGGAACGCTGATGAACAGCAGCTATGAAATATCACCGCTCACATTGTCAGCAATAAAACAGCTCATTAAAAAGGGAATAAGATTCGTTATAATATCAGCTCGCAGCCCGTCGGGAATATTGCATATACCGCACGGATATGGATTTGCATGTCCGGTAATAGCGTACAGTGGTGCGCTTATGATGGATGAAAAGGGAGAGATATTATTTAATACAGGCATGAGTGTTGATGCTGCCTCAGCTGTAATAGATTACGCCTCAGATGAGGGGCTGGATATTAGCTGGTGTATTTATTCTGTAGATCGCTGGCTTGTAGATGATCCTCAAGACGAAAGGATCAGGAAGGAATCGGATATTGTGAAGATCAAGCCTGAAAAAGGCACATTAGCTGAGCTTGAAAAAGACGCTCCGGTAAACAAGCTGCTCTGCATATGCGAGGCAGAGGATATCTTAGATATAGAGAACAAGCTAAAAATGCGTTTTCCTGAGATGTCCATCGTTAAATCTGATGACACGCTTCTCGAGATCATGAAAAATGGTGTGTCAAAATCAAATGCGTTAAAAAGGTTCTGCAGTATTAACGGTATAGACGAAAAAAAGGTCGCAGCGTTTGGCGACAACTACAATGATGAGGACATGCTTCTCTCATGCGGTTTTGGTTTTCTTATGGGCAACGCTCCTGAGGAGCTTAAAAAGCGCATACCGCGGATAACGCTTGACAAAGATAATGACGGCATATATTTTGCGCTGAAAGGGTTGGGTGTTGTGGAATGAGAAGAAAAGACAGGGAAGTAACAGATACTGATAAGATCAATAATATTATAAAAGAATGTGATTGCTGTCGGTTAGGATTTTATGATAACGGCTCAATTTATATAGTGCCGCTGAGCTTTGGTTTTGAGTTTACAGGTGAAAAAAGAACACTGTATTTTCACAGTGCAAAAGAGGGAAGAAAAATTGAGCTGATAGCCAAGGGCGGAAATGTGGGATTTGAAATGGATGCGCGCCACAGCATAACCCCAGATGAGATCGCATGCGGATATTCTGCCAGATTTGTAAGTGTGATAGGAGAGGGCAGAGTAGAATTTATTGAAGAAAGTGATAAAAAAGAGTGTGCGCTTAATCTGATAATGAGCCACTACACCGGAAAGGATAAATGGGACTATAAGCCTGAAATGCTCAGCGCAACCTGCATATTCAGGCTTGAGGTAATGGAGCTTTCGTGCAAGGAGCATGAATAGCTTTTGTTTATGGAACGGATAATGAATAAAAATTATTTTCATGATTTTATAAAATATTCATCGCTGAATGTTCTGGGAATGATAGGGCTTTCGTGCTACATTTTGGCAGATACGTATTTTATCTCAAAAGGAATGGGCGCGGACGGCCTTGCAGCTCTTAATATAGCAATACCTGTATACAGCTTTGTGCACGGCTGTGGACTTATGACAGGCATGGGAGGAGCAACAAAATACTCTGTATCCGGCGGACGTGACGGTACGATAATTACTGTGTCGGCAATCATTGCGACAGTTCTGGCAGTGATGTTTTTTATGATCGGCTGCTGTTTCTCAGGTGATCTTGCCGCCGCGCTCGGGGCGGAGGGTACGGTCTATACTATGGCAGAAACATATATCCGTATAATACTGATGTTTTCTCCGGCGTTTCTGGCAAATGATCTGTTGATTTGCTTTACACGAAATGATGGAGCGCCGAAAATCGCTATGGCTGCAATGCTTACGGGTAGCATATCAAATGTCATACTTGACTATATTTTCATTTTTCCTTTTGGTATGGGTATAACAGGTGCGGTTCTTGCAACAGGAATGGCTCCGATCATCAGCTTGCTTATATTGTCAATCCACATAATAAAGGGAAGAAGCGGTTTTAGGCTGGCGTTTTTAAGATGCTCTTTGCGCCCCTTTGGCTCAGTTTTGGCTCTTGGGGTGCCGTCGTTCGTTACTGAGGTGTCATCAGGAATGGTCATTATTGTTTTCAATATGCTGCTTCTAAATAGATCAGGCAGTATTGGCGTCGCAGCTTATGGGATTATCGCAAATATCTCGCTTGTGATAATATCTGTTTATACAGGCATAGCTCAGGGAATGCAGCCTATGGTAAGCCGCGCATATGGCATGTCCGACAAACGAGGAGCAGCACTGGTGCTGCGTTATTCTTTGACCGCCGCTGTGGCGATCTCTATCATAGCATATGCACTTATATTTGTTTTTGCTCAAAACATTGCAGCTACATTCAATAGCAGCGGCGATGAACTTCTTCAGACAATGGCTGTGCCGGGGCTGAAAATATATTTCACGGGTATTATTTTTGCCGGAGTAAATATTGTGCTGGCGATGTATTTCGCTGCAGTTGAATGCGCTCTGCCGGCTCAGATCCTTTCTGTGCTACGCGGACTGGTGCTTATATCTGCTGCGGCGTGCATACTATCCTATGTTATTGGCATAAACGGCATATGGCTTAGCTTTCTGACTGCGGAAGCTTTGTCCAGTGCTATCGGAGCAATAATGTACGTAATACTAAAACAGAATAAAGCCGCCTGAACTGAAGGCGGCTTTGTATCCGGATGTTGGGTGCATCCTGAACTATATTGCAATGAATTCTGTTTAAAGGTTTTATTTAAGATTTTATTGGCTTTTTAAATTTTAGAGGCATATATTAAGTTTTTTTGTTATTTGGCAGATGAACCGTTGTCAGGCGCTGCCGTTTGCTTGCTGTTAGATCTCACTCCTTTCTTTGATGAAGAACTTTTGCTTTTTTTCCCCTGATCTACATTTTGTGTCTGTGTTGTGCTGTTGCTGACTTTCTTTTTAGTCATGGATTTTCCGCATCCTGCAAGCATCGAGACAGACATTACAGCTGCCAGTACACATACCGCAATGCTGACTTTTTTTGCTTTTGAATTGTTTGATTTCATATCAAGCACTCCCTTCTAAAATCAGGTAGTGTCAAATAGACACCCCATTTTTTATTTTAAATTTCTTTAAAATCGTTGATTTTATGAGGTTTTTGCTTTT
>CALXSS010000041.1 GCA_944391225.1 uncultured Clostridia bacterium | reverse complement strand
GTGCTTGAAAGGAACGGACATACTGAGGCGACTGTGGAGCTGTGCCGTATAGCGGGGCTTGAGCAGGTGGGTCTGTGCTGCGAGATAATGGCAGACGACGGCACTATGATGCGCCGTGACGGGCTGGATGAGTTTGCGAAAAAGCACGAGCTTACATTTATAAGGATACAGGATCTTCAAGCGTACAGAAGAATGCACGATAAGATAATGGAGCGCACCGCCAAGGCGAGTCTGCCCACGAAATACGGCGAGTTTGACATATACGGATACAGGAACAAGATAACCGGAAAATCACACGTGGCGCTTGTAAAGGGCGATGTGGCAGACGGCGAGCCGGTGCTTTGCAGAGTGCATTCTGAGTGCCTTACTGGTGATGTGTTCGGCTCGTGCCGCTGCGACTGCGGAGAGCAGCTGGCGGAGGCGATGAAGAAGATAAACAGCGAGGGCAGAGGAATAATAGTATATCTGCGCCAGGAGGGCAGAGGAATAGGACTGCTCAACAAGATCAAGGCGTATACACTGCAGGAGCAGGGATATGATACTGTTGAGGCGAATGTCAAGCTGGGCTTTGCGCCTGATCTGCGCGATTACAGCGAGGGCGCGCAGATATTGAGAGACCTTGGCGCGTCAAAGCTCAGGATAATGACTAACAATCCTGACAAGATCTCAGATCTTTCGGAATACGGCATAGAGATAACCGAGCGTGTGCCGATACAGATACCTGCGCGCGCGGAAAACGAGTTCTATCTCAAGACAAAGGAGCATAAGATGGGACATCTGGTCCATTATATCTGATAACGGAACACACCGCCAAGGCGGAATAAATATATATCAATATGATAGTGTAAAGTAAAATATGAAAAACTACAGAAAACCTTACTCCCTTTGTGCAACATTTTATCATACTCAAAATGCTTGTAAAGCCTGAAATTAACGGACTTTCAGTCCGGGCTTGACAACCATTTTGAGCATGATATGAGGATATTACAAAGGGAAATAAGGGGAGGTAATCGTCATTTTGCACAAATAGACGCTACAACCCGCATAGCTGCTAAGGTTTTCGTAGTAATACGTAAAAATACTTTACACTACCATCAATATCCAGGAGGAAAGAAAAATGAATGTATATGAGGGAAAATTAACAGGCGAGGGACTTAAGATAGGAATAGTAGCGTCAAGATTCAATGAGTTTATCACATCAAAGCTCATTTCGGGCGCGGAGGACTGCCTCAAGCGTCACGGTGTAAGAGATGAGGATATAACTCTGGCATGGGTGCCGGGCGCGTTTGAGATACCGCTGATGGCAAAGAAGATGGTAATGAATATGTCGTTTGACGCGGTCATCTGTCTTGGAGCGGTCATAAGGGGAGCTACATCGCATTACGAGATGGTCTGCAATGAGACTACAAAGGGAATAGCTCAGGTCTCGCTGAATTCCGGTATTCCGGTGCTGTTCGGGGTAGTTACAACAGATACGATCGAGCAGGCTATAGAGCGCGCGGGCACAAAGGCGGGCAATAAGGGCTATGACTGCGCGATGTCGGCGATAGAAATGGCAAATCTCTCAAAAGAGATATCGAAGATGGACTGATATGAGCAACAGGATAAAGAATGTGATAACCACAGTTGCCGGGCGGCTGATATTTGCGCTGCTGTCCGGCTGCGGGTATTTTATGATACTTCTGCGCTTTATAAAGGACATGTCAAACGGGAGCGGATTTTTAGCCTTTATATTCGCGCCGCTTATAATCTGCGGCGCGGCTCTTGTAATAGTCAAGCTTATAAGGCAGGCGCAGGATGCGGAAAACGATTCGGCTATAGTGCGTCTATTCTGGGTGCATGTGTGCGTGTTCATAATAGGACTTGTGTTCCTTGCGGCAGCGTATATGTGACGGAGGCGGTAATGGAGAGGCACAATATAGATCCGGTCTATGACAGGAATTCAAGAGTACTGATACTCGGGAGCTTTCCGTCGGTGAAGTCACGCGAGACCGGATTTTTTTACGGACACCCACAGAACAGGTTCTGGCGCGTGATAGCGGCAGTATACGGCGAGGCTGTGCCTGAGAGCATACCGGAAAAGCGTGAGCTGCTGCTGCGCACCGGCACAGCTGTATGGGATGTGATAAGCGAATGCGAAATAAAGGGCTCGGGAGATGTGACGATCAAAAACGCGATAGCTAACGACATAGCTCCAATACTGAAAGAAACAGGTATACAGAGGATTTTCTGCAATGGTCAGACGTCGTATAAGCTGTATCATCGGCTTATAGAGCCGACAACAGGCATAGCCGCGGCGGCTCTGCCGTCAACGAGCCCGGCAAACGCGGCGTATTCACTTGAACGGCTGACGGAGTGCTGGAGAGTGATCAAATAAAAGAGGCTGTTGCAAAACTCAACGAGTTTGCAACAGCCTTGGGGCTTTAGAAAAATAGTACAGAAAACTTGATAGCAATGATCCATAAAAATGGCTTATCTGCTTTGTTCTTTTCACTTCAATGGTCTGTGCATTTTGCTACAGCCCCTTTTTATTTGAATCTGCTGTGCAGCCTTATACCGCCGCTCTTTCGTCTGGAGCCGGAAAACATACGTCCGCCGCCAAGCTTTTTCTTTGTTTTGAACTTGCTCATAAATGATGCTGTGTTAAGACTGTGAGAGGATCTGGCTTTGGATTTGCCATGCGACTGTAACACTCCGGCAACATTGACGCCTGACTTTCGTTTACCCATAGCGTTCAGATGCTTCTGCGGGTTGAACTTGTGAGTTTTTTTCAGTTCCTCATTTCTTATTTTAACTATCAGTATAGAAGTTATGTAAAAAAGAGATGTAAGTATGGTAGGAACAAGTCTGATACATATTATCCTCTGCGAGAAAAACAGCGCGATAGATACAAACAGCGGCCATGCGAGCGCGGCAGCGCCGAGAAGTATCTGGAAATTGATCGAGCCCATTTTATTTCTCTTAAGCAGCGTGAAACCGCCGGATACAAGCACAAGCACACCGCTCACGAATACAAGATGTGAAAGCAGTATGCCGCCGGCAGTGATAGAAGTGTTCGATCTTGTAACTATTACTCCGACAGCCTCAAGCACGCCGCAGATGACAAGAAAAACACCAAGACAAATATCGATTATTGAAGCGATCATAAGCAGCTTCATATTTTTGAGTTTCATAGGTAAGCCTCCTGTATATCTGTGAGTTTCTTTACAGTTATAATGACTTTAAAAGCTGAAAAGAAACGATCATTATCCATATTATACAACAAAAAAACCGATTTGTAAAGTATTATTTTGGAAATTATTCAGTAATTTCAGTCAAAGTTACGTCGCCCTCTGTCTTGATCTTTTCGCCTGAGGATATTTCAAACGTATAGGAATGTGAATCCATTGTTGAAAGATCCTTAACGCTTGTTTTAAGACTGCCGGCGATATTGTATATATACAGCTTGCCCGTACCCTCGGCTTTGTAACGCGCTGCTTTGATATCAGTCGGGCATTTATGTTCGCCATCTTTGAGTTTCATGGTCTTTCCTTCATTTTCCTCAGGTATCTGTTCAAGACCCGCAAGATAGTTTTTTTTGCTTTCAAGCTGAGCGTCAAGCTCGGAGCTGAGAGCTTTGGCGTTTTCCACATCTGTTTCGTAGCTCTCAAGCTGGGAGTAGAGCGAGTCAACCTCGTTTATCAGCGTATAGTTTTCCTGGATAGTCTTGTCATATCCGGACTGCTCGTCTGTAAGCTCTTCCTTTTCTTTTTTCAACTCAGTTATTGAGGCGCTCATATCATTTTTTTCGTTTGCAACAAGCGAATACGCATTGGATCTTATGCCGATGCTGTTATGAAAATACAGTATGCAGCCTGCCGCGGCTATACTGAGCGCAACGGGCAGCGCAATAGTCAAAATCATTTTTTTTCTTGTCATAGCCGTTCCTTTCTCAGTTAATGAATGTGAATTTAACGCTCGCCTCAAGTGTGATCTTGTCGCCGGTCTCAAGTGTTATCTCTACCGGAGCGGAGGTCAGGATCTTGTTGAATTTGTTTACCGAGTCGCTTGATGATACGACCATTTTGCCTGTTCCCACTACTGAATATTTACCCGGCGCTATCTCTGAGCCAACGGTGTATTTACCTGGCGAAAGCTCTTTTACTCCGCCGGCTTTTTCGGTTATACCGGTGTTTAGCGAGTCTATTTCAGCCTGTTTCTGGGCGTTTGCGGTATTCAGCTCGTCAAGCTCCGCCTGCTTGCTTTTTATGGCGTCACGCAGTTCTGCGCGTGTGTTTTCGTAATCGGTGATCTTTTCGACGTTTTCCTTTTTAGTCTCAACATCTGTTCTTAACTCGTCAACCTCTGCGCTCAGGCTGTCAAACTCATCTTTTATGGATCTGTAATCCTCTGCGCTGCGCAGCTCGTCGGCAGCGGCGTTGAGAGCGCCGTCATCTTTTGGAACGATAAAAGCCGCGAAAAACGCGCCGCCGATTATCAGCGCGCAGACTGCTGCGGTGATACAGTAGGTTATTACAGGTTTTACCTTGTCAGGAATGCCATAGGAGCTTTCGTGTATTTCCTCGTCCTTTGAAGCTGCCTTGATACCGGCTCTGCGCCTGTCGGATGATCTGTGTTTCAGCCGTGATAATATGCCTCCGTCAACTGTTTCATCGACAATATCGCTGTTTTCATCTTCATCGGCTTCTGTGTAGGGGATATCCTTGTAATAATTGAGTATCTCCTCGACCTGCTCAGCCGCCGCGAGCTCTGAAATTTCGTCTACCGGCTCTGTTTCCGGCGTTTCGTTTTGGATATTTTTTTCTGACATATATACCTCCGCTAAAGAATTAGACTATTTTATATTATATCACTGATGTGGAGCCACAATAAATACATCCTTGAACTGATAAGCAAAACTGTCATGAGATGCTTTTGCAGTCTGAAAATCAGGGAATATTCCGAACACTGTAGGACCTGAGCCGCTCATTTCAGCGCCGAGCGCGCCGTTTTTGAGCATTTTTTCCTTTATGCCGCGTATAACAGGGTGCATAGTCTCAGTCACGACGCCCATAACGTTTGAAAGCAGCCCTGATACTTGAGCGACGCTTCCGCTCTTGAGCGCGGCAGCCATTGCCGCGTTGTCAGGATGCGAATTGATCTGTGCGCTGTCAATAGCCTCATATATGGCTGCTGTAGATATGTTTATGGGCGGCTTTACAAGCAGTATCGGACATTTGGGCAGAGATGGCAGCGGCGAAAGCCTTTCGCCTATGCCCTCTGCAAGATAGGTGCCGCCAAGGATACAGAACGGCACGTCTGCGCCGAGCCTCAGTCCTATTTCGCAGAGCTTATCCTTGCCAAGATCCGTATTGTAAAGCATATCGAGCGCGCAGAGCACCGCGGCGGCGTTTCCGCTGCCCCCGGCAAGCCCTGCCGACACGGGAATATTTTTGTGGATCATTATGCGGCAGCCGCCGCCAATACCTGTTTCGTTAAAAAATTCCTGAGCCGCAAGATATGCGATGTTTTTTTTGTTGTTAGGCAAAAACCTCAGATTTGTAGATATATTTATCCCGCCCGGCGTTTTATCGACAAGCACAAGATCGAAAAGCGATACCGACTGCATTATCATTTCAATATCGTGGTAGCCGTTCTCGCGTCTGCCTATTACGTCAAGTGTGAGATTGATTTTTGCAAAGGAGCGCGCCACAGCGCGTCCGCCGGTTATAACAATATGATCGGAAAGCATAGTTATTCTCCTTATTTGTCAAGCTCGGCATGAGATGCCTCTACTATCTCGCGTATCTGAGCGTCTGAAACGTCAGCGCGCTGCGGCTGCTCTTTTTTCAGATAGGTCAGGTACTCAATATTTCCCTCCGGCCCCTTTACCGGAGAAAACGTGAGACCTAAGATCGAAAAGCCTGTTTCTGCCGCGAAGTCAAGCACAGTTCTGATGACCTCATAGTGAACGTTTTTGTCTCGCACAACGCCCTTTTTTCCCACCTGACCGCGGCCTGCCTCGAACTGCGGCTTTATAAGCGCCGCTATCTCGCCGCCTGTCTTTAGCAGAGCGTGCGCCACAGGCAGCACGAGCCTTAGTGATATGAACGAAACGTCTATAGAGGCAAAGTCAAGCTCCTCGCCGATATCCTCCGGTGTAACGTATCGAATATTTGTACGCTCCATGCTCACTACTCTTTCATCCTGTCTTAGCTTCCAGGCGAGCTGACCATAGCCAACGTCTACAGCGAAGACCTTTTTCGCTCCGTTCATGAGCATGCAGTCAGTAAAGCCGCCTGTTGAGGCTCCTATATCCATCGCTGTCTTTCCCTCAAGAGTGATAGGGAAAGAGCTCATCGCCTTTTCAAGCTTAAGTCCGCCGCGGCTCACGTATTTGAGCTGTTCACCGCGTATCTCTACTGTTGATTCGTTTTCATCTATCATCAAGCCTGCTTTGTCGCATTTTTGATTTTTTACATATACCTGACCCGCCATTATCAGAGCCTTTGCTCTTTCGCGGCTTTCGGTCATGCCGTTTTCTGTCAGATACACATCAAGTCTGATTTTAGCCATTATATAACCCCATTATCATTTGATCATTTCTGCTATCTTTTTCGCAATGCTGTCTGCGTCAAGCCCATATTTTGTGTCAAGCTCGTCTGTTGCGCCGTGTTCGATAGGAACGAGCGGGTATGCAAAGCCTTTAAAGCTGCATCTTATGCCGTTTTCAAGCAAAAGCTCAGCAATATGCTCTCCCAGTCCGCCCGATTTTATGTTATCCTCTATAACGGCGGCTGCGCCGGTTTTTTTGACAGCTGCAAGTATTGACGAGCTGCAAAGCGGATATACTGTAGGCAGCTCAATTATCTCTGCGTCAATGCCCGAGGTTGAGAGAAGCTCCGAAACCTCAGCGGCGCGCGCAAGCATACGCCCTGTGGCGAATATTGTAATATCTCTGCCTTGCTTTCTGGTATAAGCCTTGCCATACTCAAAAAGCTCATAGGGATATGAGGTTTGAGTATTGCCTCGTGGATAGCGTATAGCTATAGGACCGCTGTGCCTGTTCACGGCATAGTCGAGCATAGCGTTGAGATGCTCGAAGGATGAGGGCGAAAGAACGCTCATATTCGGCATGGTCGCAAGGTATGAAAGGTCGTATATCCCCTGGTGTGTCTCGCCGTCTGCGCCTACTATGCCGGCGCGGTCGATAGGGAACACAACATGCAGGTCCTGCAAACACACATCATGCAGAGCCTGGTCATATGCGCGCTGCAAAAAGGTCGAGTACAGTGGTATAACAGGTATATGACCTGCCGCCGCCATACCCGCCGCGAATGTAACGCCGTGCTGTTCGGCTATGCCCACATCAAAAAATCTGTCTTTAAACATTTTAGAAAATTCTATAAGCCCCGTGCCGTCAGGCATGGCGCAGGTTATAGCCACAACGCGGTCGTTGCTTTGAGCTATGCGGATCATAGACTTTCCAAACTGTGAGCTGTAGCTCATGCTGCCCGGAGCTACAGCTCCGGTGGACGGGTCGAATTTTCCTACGCCGTGGAACTGTTCCGGATCCCGTTCAGCAGGAGGGTAGCCCTTACCCTTGACAGTCTTGACATGCAGCAAAACAGGCTTTTTTTCTGTTTTGGCATATTCAAGACAGATGATGAGCGATTCAAGATCGTGTCCGTCAACAGGACCGATATACTTAAAGCCAAGCTCATCAAACATAGTAGTGGGCAGAATATGCTGTCTTATGCTGCGTTTGCAGTGTTCGAGCGCAGTCTTTAGATGAGCGCCCGCAAGCGGTATGTGGTCAAGAACATTTGAAACATGGCGTTTTGATTTGAAATAGTATCTGTTTATCCTTAGATTCCTCAGATGCTTTGATACCGCACCCACGTTTTTGGAAATAGACATAGCGTTATCGTTCAAGATGAGGATAAGCGGGGTTTTTATATGTCCGGCATCGTTTATAGCCTCATATATCTCACCGCCGGTAAGCGCGCCATCGCCAAAAAGTGCGATAACGTTATATTTATCGCCGTCAAGATCCCTTGCTCTTGCCATGCCGAGCGCAGCTGAAACTGATGTTGAGGAATGCCCCGTATCGAACGCGTCAAATACGCTTTCGCTGCGTTTTGGAAACCCCGACAAGCCGCCGCTTGTGCGCAGTGTATTGAATTTATCCTTTCGTCCGGTCAGTATCTTATGCACATAAGATTGATGACCAACATCAAAAATAAGCTTATCCTGAGGCAGATTAAAAACCCTGTGAACAGCAACTGTAAGCTCAACCACACCTAAATTGGAGGCGAGATGACCGCCTGTTCTGCTGACATTGTCAATCAGAAACCGGCGTATATCCTCGCATAATGGTTTCAGCTCGCTGAAATCAAGCTTTTTAAGATCCCCGTAAGCCTGTATTCTATCAAGCGTGTTTTCCATAGTTGTTATGCAACTCTTTCCCCAATGTTAAAATTAAGATATTATATTTAAGATTATTATAACATACAGCAGTATAAAAGTCAATGAACGGCATGTTAATAAACTTCATATAAAATTAACAAATCTATAAAAAACCGCATGATTTTTACACAAAAAGTATGATTTTTTAGATTGAAATATTGTATGCGTATGGTATAATATAATATGAGAGTTAAATGAGAAAAAAAATACCTAACACATGTTTATAGCTTTTAGGTATGAGAGAGATGGAGGATTCCTATGAAAAGAGTAACAGCGGCAGCAGCGGCAATAGCTGTATTGCTTTCGCAGGCGGGCGTGTCGGCGCCGAAGGCGCTGGCGCAGTACACGCCGGAGCAGCTTGCGGAGATCTCGTATAATTATGACGGCAGCGACCATACAAGGCTGATGGAGAAACTTGACAGAGGACTTGTGGCGGTGAGTACGGAATCGGGAATATACCTGTCATGGAGGCTGCTTGGAACGGAAAGCAGCGTTGAGGAGATATATAACGCTCCTGATTTTGAGGTATACAGAAACGGTAATAAGATAGCAGAGGTTGAAAACAGCACAAACTATATTGACACTGAGGGCAGCATGTCGGATACATATACAGTATCAGTGGCTGGCGGAGAGCAGTGCGAGCCGGTCAGTCCATGGTCGCAGGATTACACAGAGATAATTCTTGACCGCCCCGAGGCAGAAACTATTGAATACACCACGCCTGAGGGTGTTACAGGTTATATGGGACCATATGAGTTCACACCTGCCGACACCTCGTGCGGAGACCTGGACGGAGACGGACAGTATGAGCTTGTGGTCAAGTGGGTATCGGCGGAAAAGGATGTAGGCTCGCCGGGTGATCCGGCATATTCGGGCACAGTAAGGCTTGCCGCGTACGAGCTTACGGGTGAAAAGATGTGGGATACAGATATAAACCTTGGTAAGAACGTATATTCAAGCGCGCACACAGTGCAGTTTCTCGTATACGACTTTGACGGTGACGGCAAGGCTGAGATAACCTCTCAGACCTCTCTTGGTTCAGTCGATGCAAAAGGTAATTACGTGTCAAAGGCGGCAGATCCTGAAACAGAGCCTGAGATATACGCGCTCACAGACGAGGAGAATGAAACGGCAGATTTTCGCGGCTACGGCAGGATAACTACCGGTCAGGAGTTCCTGACGATATTTAACGGCGAGACAGGAGCGGCGATGGATACTATAGATCTGCCCACAGAGCGCGTAAGCCCCGATGTGTTCGGAGACGATTTTGGCAACCGCTGCAACAGATTTCTTTCGGGAGTGGCATATCTTGACGGAGAAAAGCCGTATGCGGTGTATTGGCGCGGCTACTATTTCGGCAGGAACGGGCAGCAGCGTACGAGCGTCTGCGGAGTGACGTTTGACGGCGAGCGTCTTTCATGCTCATATAATTTTGATACGCTCAATGGTCAGCCCGGATACATTGACGGCAATGAGCAGTATGTTGGACAGGGCAACCACAACCTTGCAGTGGCAGATGTGGACGATGACGGAAAGGACGAGATATTGAGCGGCGCAATGTGCCTTGAGGCGAACGATACATCAGACCTTGCTGTCAAATGGTGCACGTTCAAGGGACACGGCGATGCTCTGCACATAGGCGATTATGACCCTACTCATAAGGGGCTTGAATTCTTCACAGTCCATGAGGAGGGCGGCGGCGAGCGCAACGGAGTAACGCTTGACTATGGTATGTCTGTCATAGACGCCGCAACGGGAGAGATATTATTCCACCGAGGCGCATCAGGCGACACAGGCAGAGGCCTTATGGCTAATACCGGAATGGGCGGATACTATCAGATATCAGCGAACGAGAACTACATAGCCGAGGGCAATGGAGCATTTTCAGCTGCTCCGACAGGCATAGGCAACAATTTCAGGATATTCTGGGACGGGGATCTGTATGACGAGACCTTGAACCACAGCAGATACACTCCGCAGATATATTCATGGAACGGTTCGAGCATGGAAACGATCTGGTCGGCGTACGGCTGTACAACCATAAACGGAACAAAGGCAGTGCCTTGCCTGCAGGCTGATCTTTTCGGCGACTGGCGAGAGGAGCTTGTGCTCTCTACAAGCGACGGCTCAGCGCTCAGGATATATACGACCACAACGCCTACAGAGTACAAGCTGCCGACGCTCATGCACGATCCTGTATACAGGAGCGGAGTCGCGGCGGAACAGACTGCGTACAATCAGCCTCCGCACATAGGCTTCTATTTGTCTGAGGAGATATATACGCCTGACGTCACTGCGCTGGAGATCACAAAAGATCCTGATAAGACTGTGTATACTGTAGGTGAGCAGTTAGACACAACAGGACTTGAGGTGATGGCAGAATATGCAGACGGGACCTCCGGAGCGGTCACAGGATATATAATCTCAGGCTACAGCGCGTATGATGCAGGGTTGCAGGAGATAACGCTGAGCTATGGCGGAATATCTATCACATTTGAGGTAGAGGTGCTCTCATCGTTTATAATAGATGAAAACGGAATAGTTACAGGCTTTGACTCGCAGGCGGAAAGCGCGATACTGCCGTATTCCATAGGCGGTATAGATGTAAGGGGCTTTGCAGACGGCGCGCTTAAGGATACATCACTGAAAAGCCTGACTGTGACGGGCGAGCTGAGCGAGTTCGGCGAGGACATATTCCCTGAGGGAATAACGATAGAGTGCTATTACGGCTCAGCCATATACGCATACGCGCTCGAAAATTCAATAACAGTATTGGAGATAGATCCGCGCAGCTATACAGTTGATCTTGGATATGACGAGGAGGACTACAGCGGATTTTCAATGGTCCAGGGAGGATATTCTCAGTCACAGACGATAGGACATATATATTATGCGGTCGGCGGAAGAATGCAGGGCAGTCAGCCTGGCGGCGATGGCATATCGGGCTTTTCCGCATATGAGCATGAGGGCGAGCCTGTGCTCATGGCAGGAGTAGGGCAGTTTGCAACGAGCGGAAGATACGCGTATTTTACAATATCAGATACACCGGCTCTTTCGGGGTCGACAGACAGCATATTTGAAACGGATATATACTTCAAGGATCTGGAGCGTTTTGTTAACAATAATGACACCGTGCTGCATGCTCTTATGCAGGTGTCGGATTCTGAGGGGGTAGTGGATACTGTATCAACTGCCGCGCTCGGGCTTGAGTCGGATACCTGGTATAATTACAAGCTCGTGTATCATGAGGGAAGCTATTACAGATATGTTTCAGATGCAGACGGAAAGCTTATCAGCTCTGCAAAGCTTGGCAGCGCCGATTCTGAATATGGCGCCGTAACGTTCACCTTCCTTCAGGAGAGCGGCGATTACGGCAAAGGCGGCGGAACGTATATATTGCTCGATAATACAAAGCACTACACAAATAACGAGGTGTCAGACCTGGCTGTTAAGGTCACCGACAGCTATGGAGACCCTGTGCCTGGCGCGTTGGTGGATATAGGCGGAACTGAGTATACAGCCGGGGGAGACGGAGCTGTGAATGCTGTGCTCCTGTCAAATCTTTACACCATCAGCGCAAGCGCTGACGGATACACCGGAAAGACGCAGCAGTATGCGATATTTGGCGATCAGGAACTCAATATAGCGCTGGAGTCGGAATATATTCCTGTCACAGGCATATCGGTCGATAAGGAAAAAATTACGGTAAGCTCCGGCAGAACGGCGCGCATAAACGCAATGGCAGAGCCGGCTGACGCGAGCGATACAAAGCTAAGCTACAGCTCAGACAATGCGGAAGTGGCAGATGTGCTTTCAGACGGTACAATATTAGCAGGTGCAGAGGGAACGACGGTCATAACTATTTCAGGCGCTGACGGAGCGGAAAAGACCTGCACAGTAACAGTTACGGCTGAGGATGGATTTGAGCCGTCTGTATTGAGAATCTTATCAGATGAAAGAGTTACTGTACCCACGAACGGCGCGGCGGTAAGAGTGGAGCTAAAGGCGGCGCTTAGCGCGGAGACCGGCGAGGAGCGGAATGCTGATGCCGAGTGGAGCAATGACCGCGGCTTTGAGATCAAGGACGGATATATGCTCATACCGTCAGGTACAGAAAGCGGAACTGTAAAGGTCACGGCAGTGTGCGGCGAAATGAGCGCGTCGGCGGATATAGAGATTACCGCATCAGAGCCGGGCACGATTATAGCTGAGGAGACCTTCGAGACACCGTTCGATGTACATATGGAGGAAACAAATACAAGCGTAACACGCGGTAATATAACCTATACGATAGGCAGCAGAAACCAGGGCGATACCACGACCGGATTTACAATAAGCGCGGACATGCTGCTTGACGGCAAGTCGTGTATCATTGCAAAGGCTGGCAGATTTGCAGATACAGGCAGAGCGCCGGTAATGTGGTTCACGAACGCGCCGTCAGAGTATTCGCAGGATAAGGCATATGTATTTGAGGCTGATCTGAGGTTTATAAACGATCTGAATTTCACATATATAGACACACGCGGAAATGAGATATACACGATCAATCCGAAAAAGCTTGGAATAGAAAACAACATGACCTATGGCTATAGGCTCGTATATTCTGGTGGAGAGTACACGCAGTATATAACAGATGCTGATGGTAAAGTGTTGTCGGTCACAGCGCCGGAGATAAGCGGAACGATAGGCGGGATCAAATTCAAATACAACGATAGTCAGCAGAATGCCTATGTATATATGGCGAATGTATCATATTATGAAACCGATAAATATCTTCATAATGTAACTCTCAGGCTGACTGACAGCGAGGGAGACGCAGCCGAGGGAGCTGTAGTGAGCATAGGCGGCACAGAAAAGACTGTATCAGGCTCCGGAAAGGTGAAGCTGATCTTGCCGGACGGAGTATACGCGGCGGAGGTAAGCTATAACGGAATAGAAACCATGGCGTATATAACCGTTGCCGGGGCTGATGTAACAGAGGAGATAGCATTGCCGCGCAGCGAGGCAATAAGGAGCATAAGCGGAGCAGAGGCGTGCATACTCACAACAGAGACAGGAAGAAATGTATTTTTTGCAGAATACAATGAGGACGGCACTCTTGCGGGATTGCGTATGGAGCAGACCGATCCTGAGGTATGGCGCTACAGAGCTGAGGCGGAGCCGGACAAGGTGTTCCTTTGGGACGGAGATATGACAGCGATAGATTCATGGAGTAAGGAATAATGGGAAAATTCAGCGGAAAGCTGTTCGTGTCCGATATGGACGCGACGCTGCTTGACAGCGAGCACAGGATATCAGATGAAAACAGAGAGGCAATAGAGTATTTCATATCCGAGGGCGGCAGGTTCACTGTCGCCACCGGAAGAATGGTACCGGCGGTGGAGGCGTATTTTGACAGGTTCAGGATAAACGCTCCGGCGCTGCTGCATAACGGCGCTAAGATATATGATTTTGAACGCGGCAGGGCTGTGTTTGAAAAATATATCGAGGAAGAGCGCAAGCAGGCGATAAGGCGGGTGCACGATGAGATACCCGAGATAGGTCTTGAGGTCTATTCGGAGGAAAAAGTGTATGTATATCGCGAGTGCTGCGAAACGGCGCGCTTTAAAACGAGGTCGTATGAGGTGTGCTACACTTTGCCCGACGAGGTATGGAGCAAGCCATGGATAAAGGTGCTGCTAATAGGCGAAAGGGAGCTGCTTGATAAGTACGAGCCTATATATAGAGCCGAATATGACAGCGGCTTTTGCGTGCGCAGCGGCAGCAGGTATCTTGACGTGGTGGCAAACGGAGTATCAAAAGGGCTTGCGCTCGAGCGGCTGATGAAGATGCTTGGCATAAGGCGCGAGGCTGTGTATGCGGCAGGCGACAACATGAACGATATAGATATGCTCCGCCGCGCGGGCACGGCATGCGCGGTAGCGAACGCGGAGGAGGAGACAAAGGCGGCGGCTGATGTAATAGTACCGTCGTGCAACGAAAGCTCCGCGGCGTATATAATAAACAATATAATAGGAAGATAGACCGATCCGGCATCAAAATGCGCGTTCGCTTTTTTTCTAAAACATATTAAGACCCGCGAGGCTGCTGTAAACTCAATGAGTTTTGCAGCAGCCTCCTGTTTATTTTGCGATCCATTCAAAAATCAGGAGCGGATGTTGTTTTGTGCAGGCACAGGACTTTTACGAACTATATAGTAATCTTACTATTTGATAGGTTCTTTGCAGTGAACAGCGACAAAGTGACAATAAATTGTTTGAATTTTAGTGCAAAACGGAAAAAATAATGTAAATATATAGTAATATATTGACAACTGCTTACACCTGTGATACACTTGAGTTAGAGAGATCGATATATACTTCTGATCTCTGCAACCGATGGTATTATGTCATTCACTGCAATTGGAGGTGCTGTGCATGGAAAAAATTATAGGCGGCATAAAGAGAGAGTGTTATCCTCTCACTTCTGCCGAAAAGGTACACATTTACACATTGAAATACAGTCCCACACAGGAGATAGTTAATATCGGAACCGGCAGATACCTGCAAACTGATGTTAACTGGGCAGCTTTGCGTGAGGCTCTTAATCGTGCGGTAGAACGTTGCGAGTCTGTTCGTCTGCGTTTCTGGGAGGAGCCTGAAACGGGTGAGGTATGGCAGTATGTCATGCCGTATGAAAACGAGTATTTTGAATTTTACGATTTCTCGGCGTGGAGCTGGGAGAACGCTCAGGCGGTCATGAACAGATGGACATCTCAGCCGTTCGATACATACGGCGGCAAGCTTTCAAGAATAGTTCTCGTAGCAATGCCAAATGGATATAACGGATATTATATGAATGTTCATCATTGTGTTATGGATTCAGCATCTGTCATTGCATTCAGCCGTGATGTTATGGATATATATTGCAGTTTGCTTTATAACCTGCCGTATCCTACGCCAATGACTTCTTATATAGAGTCTGTAAAAAAGGATCTTGAGTATGAGGCAGGAAATAAAAAATTCAAAAAGGATGCTGATTACTGGCATAAGATGATGGCGCGTCCTGAGCCGATATATACAGACTTCACAGGGCCGGGAAGATTGCAGACACAGCGTCAGCTTTCTGGAAATCCGGATCAGAGATGGGCAGTACTCGCATCGACCGCTGCTGATGGAAATACTGTTACATATGATCTTGATGTTGAGTCAACGCAGAAGCTGATAGATTTCTGTGAGGAATATGGTTTTCCGGTAAGTGTTCTTATCCTGCACGCTCTGCGCACGGTTCTGTCAAAGTTTAACAATGGCGAAAGGGATGTAACTATACAGAACTTTGTTTCAAGGCGTTCAACTGTTTTAACAAAGAAGTGCGGCGGAGTAAGGATGCACTGTTTCCCGCTCAGGACTATAGTAGAGCCGACAGATACGGTATTGCAGTCGATGGAAAAGATAAACAACGAGCAGCGTGAAATGTTCCTTCATGCCGAATATCCAACACTGCTGTATTTCGGCGAGGAAAGAGCGGTAAACAATCTGCCGCCGGGTGCAGGCTACCACAGCATAGGCTTCACATATCAGCCGGCAACAATAAACAGTCTTGTTCCGTATCTTAAGGGAATACCGTTTAAGAGCTATTGGTACAGCAGCGGCAAGCAGGCGCAGCCGTTGTATCTTACAGCGATGCACCGTCCGAGCGACGGCGGATTAACATTCTTCTTTGGATATCAGACAGAGTGCGCTACACCGCAGGAGATAGAGTTTTTCTATTATTTCCTTGGAAGAGTTCTTTTCCGCAGCATAGAGAATCCGGACAAGACAGTAGAAGAAATTATGGGTATGGTTTGATCAGGAGGTAAAACAGATGTTAGAACAGTTAAAGGAGCTTATTTGCAATTACGTTGAGGTGGATCCGGAGATCATTACAGAGGAGTCGCGTTTTTCAGAGGATCTTGGTTTTAATTCATATGATTTTATAAGCATGCTTGGCGATGCTGAGGATGAATTTGATGTGGAGATCGATGAGAATGTGGCAGCTCAGTCAAAGACTGTAGCAGAGCTTATAGAGTATCTGGAGGGCTTGGAATAATGTCATTCGCCAGAGAGAATATAAAAACTATAAGGGATCTTGTATATACGGCAGCAGAGCGTTTCGGAGATGAAACATTTGTAAGATACGCGGTAAAAAAGACTATATATGACAAGAGCTTCAATGAGTTTAAGCATGATACAGACGCTCTTGGCGTATGGCTGCAAAAGACATTCGGCCGCCGCATCCACGCGGCTGTAATAGGCGCAACGAGCTATGAATATCTTGTAAGCTGGTTCGGCATATCCGACAGCTGCAATGTATCCGTTCCGCTCAACGCCGCAAACAGCGCTGAGGATATAGCGGACGAGATAAACCGTTCCGATTCGGAAATGGTTTTTCTTGACGAGCGTCATGAGAACGATGTTGAAAAGCTTAAGGAGCTTTGTCCGGCGGTAAAGTATTATGTGCATATGCACAAGCAGATGCCGGATATGCTGTACCTGGCTGATCTTGTTGCGGAGCATGCAGGCGAGATACCATCAGGCGATATTGATCCTGATTCAATGACTGCAATGCTTTTCACATCCGGAACGACCGGCAAGAGCAAGGGTGTAATGCTCAGCCATGTAAATCTTGTTGATAATGCTACCTGTGAGCCGGACGAGGGCTACAGACAGAACAAGCGTCTTTCAGTTCTGCCCATACATCATATCTATTGCTTTACCTGCGACATACTGAGCGGACTTTGGTTCGGCAGGATAGTATGTATAAATGATTCGCTCATGAGGATACCTAAGAATCTAAAGCTGTTCCAGCCAACAGATGCGACCTTTGTTCCAATGATCTCAGCGTCGATACTGAATAAAATGCGTCAGGAGGCAACGAGGAACCCGGACAAGATAGCGATAGGAAAGGCTACCTTCGGCGATGAGTTCCAGATACTCTATTCGGGCGGAGCGTATCTCAGCCCGGAGATAATAGACGGCTACAAGGAATTCGGAATAGAGATAGCTCAGGGCTATGGAATGACCGAGTGCTCGCCGCGAATATGCTCAGGCATGAAGAACTGTCCCAAGCCTGAATCTGTGGGCAAGATAGTGCCGGGCTGTCAAGTAAGGATAGTAGACGGCGAGGTATGGGTAAAGAGCCCGTCGGTAATGCTGGGATACTATAAAAATCCTGAGGAGACTGCAAACACTCTCACGCCTGACGGCTGGCTCAAGACAGGCGACCTTGGCTATGTTGAGGATGGGGAGTATCTCTATCTCACAGGCAGGAAGAAGAACCTTATCATTCTTTCAAACGGCGAGAACGTATCGCCCGAGGAGCTTGAAAACAAGTTTGTAATGTTTGCCCCTGTCAAGGAGATAGTCGTATATGACAAGAACAGCGTGATCACAGCAGAGGTATATCCTGATCCGGAATATGTATCAGACGATATAAGAGCGGAGATACAGGCTAAGATAGACGAGATAAACTCGACCTTGCCTGCGGCAAAGCGTATCTGCGCGCTTGTTATAAGGGACACAGAATTTCAGAAAACAGCATCAAAGAAAATAATCCGCACATTAGTCGGAAAGGATTGATAAAAAGGGGCGCAGCAAAATGCACGTATGCGTACGGGCAGAGGGCTGCGCCCCTTTTTTTATTTTTACAGACTCATATTCGGTTATGTGTACAGATGACTTGGCAGACCGTCAACCATGATGGGAGAAAGCTCCGCCTGTATGAGCGGCCGCGCATAGGACTGAAATTCGGGTGAGACGTATGTTCCGTTTTCGGTTATCCATTCGAGCGGCACCTTTTTTTCGATGTTAGCGATCTTGTTTATGTCAAACGGAGCTGTGGTGCACTGGTAGGGATTGTTTGTTATCCTGTTGAAGATGATCATTTTGCCTGTTTCGCCTCTGAACGCCGCTTCAACAGCGTGTCCTCCTGCAACGAAAGCCTCTGTGATGTCAACCCTTGAAACCATGTGCGAGCTGCATCTTTGCAATATATTCAGCTCTATAGCGCGGGCTTTGAAGCCGAACGCATTTGTTATAGTATTAGAAAGGAATTGTGCAGTTCCGCCTAATGCTGCGTGGCCAAAGCTGTCCTTGAACTGAGATTGATTCGAGATGAGCTCGCATACATATCGACCGTCCTTGAGCTTGATGCCTTCTGAAACCGCGATAACAATGGACTGCTTTTCCTTTCTCAGATTGTCTACTGTGGCAAGAAAGCTGTCTATATCGAAAGTCTTTTCGGGCAGGTATATAAGATCCGGACCTATACAGTCCTCACCTTTGCTGAGCACTGATGAGGCAGTGAGCCAGCCGGCGTTTCTGCCCATTATCTCAACAATGTGCATGTTCTGTCTGTCATATACATTTGCGTCCTTGATTATCTCTTTCATAACGGTAGCAATGAACTTAGCAGCGCTTCCGTATCCGGGAGTATGATCTGTTTCGGCAAGGTCATTGTCGATAGTTTTAGGCACGCCCATAAATCTTATACTGCTGTTTGTCATATTGCCGTAATGTGAAAGCTTTTGAATAGTATCCATTGAGTCGTTGCCGCCGATGTAGAAAAATGGATCGGAAAGATCAACTATCCTGTTTTTGAGAAAACCTTGTATACCATTGCGCATACCGTAGATCCTGCCTGCGCCTCTGTCACGAGCTGTTTTAAATACTCATGCAAGGCTGGAATTGATTACGGCAGTCGGTCCGCCAGACTGTCCTACAATGATGTTCCCGTGTTTCATGATACACGTCTCCTTTCGTGTTCGGCCGTCCTCTGTGTTCCGGAGGCTTAGCAAGGCTCAGCGGAGCCTGCCACAGCCTCAGCTAAGCAGTGAAATGAGCCTGCTTAACAACGGCTTATCTGCTCAATATTGTCAGTGTGTTGTGCAGCAGCCTGTATGATTACTATTGTAACATAGCTTGTGAAAAAAGTCACTATAAATATTGATTATTTAAGAAAGAATTAAGAACTTATCATTCTGTCTATTAGACTGCCGCCGTTATCCTTAAGCCATTTGCGGCAGCTCCTGTAGTCAGGCATTATATTCTCAACACGTGTCCAGAACGCCCTTGAGTGGTTCATCTCATACATGTGGCAAAGCTCATGCACCACAACATAGTCACGCACCTTTTCGGGGCAGAGCATAAGCAGACAGTTAAAGTTTAGATTACCCTTAGACGAGCACGAGCCCCAGCGTGTTTTCTGGTTGCGTATAGTTATCCTGCCAACTGACAGCGACATTTTTTCAGCGTAGTATTTTACGCGCTTAGGGATATCCTGTAATGCAGCGTCTGCCAGAGCGTGAATTTCAGCGTTCGAGAGCGGCTTTTCAGCCGTCTGTTTACGAGCGTGTATTTTGTTTAAGTGTTTTTCTATCCAGCCGGATTTTTCAGCTATAAATTTTTTGATCTCCTCATCGCTCATGCAGAGAGGGGCGCGCACTATTACGCGCAGATCATTTTTTATTTCTATTGCCACCGTTCTTCTGCGAGAGCGTATTATTTCTATTTCAGTCATGATTTCTCCTATGTAAGTAATATTACTAGGCAATTGTAAAACTCCAAAAGAGTTTTGCAATTGCTGCCTATTTGATGGGAGCTCGAGGGTGTACCCTCGAATT
>CALXSS010000040.1 GCA_944391225.1 uncultured Clostridia bacterium | reverse complement strand
CCACCATCTTAAGCCTTACAGTATTTGCTGTAAGGCTTTTGTTATTATTTTACATGTGATAAAGCGGTCTTAGAGCCATTTTGCACTTGATTTTTTTATGAGTATGTGCTATAATATTATTGCATTTTGTATCTTATGTGCAGCATGTGATGAAAATTACTTTTGTACACCTGCTTATTTGTTTATGAAAGGAACAGGGAGAATATATGAAGAAATGGCAGATAATAACTATTTCAGCCGCTGCACTTGCAGTCGCGTTGATAGTGGGCGGAACATCGTTTTATAAATATTACATAGTGCCGAAATATTTGGAGCCGGTAGTTGATAGAGTCAGCGAGTATTTTAATGAGGAAGATGTAATAGAGGATCTTTACTCACAGGCGGAACGACTGCATGAGGACGGCATACTGGACGATGAGACATATGTGGATTTTATCCAGGCTTATAAGAAGCATAATATCAATAGTGAAGAAATAGCAAGGAGTATTTTGGAAGAAAGAGACAGTGAAGATACTTCGGGCGCTGATGAAGGAAATTCATCGGTATCGACACGTTATGCGTCGAATAAGATCGGTGTTGAGATCATACAGACAAATGATGATGATAATTCCGGAAAGGCATCTACACGCTACAGCAGTGAGAGAACATCTGACCGTGTAAAGGCTGAGGATATTGTAGCGGCAGAGAAAGTAATTTCAGAAGAAGAGGGTATAACAACTGAGGCGCCGGCTGAGACCGAGGTCCAGACAGCATATTCAAAGCTTAAAAACAATATGACGAGCGACGAGTTTTCATTGTTTGTATCTATTATGAATAAGCTTGATATTTCAGCCTTGAATTCGTATGTAAGCGGTTCAACGATAGATAAGGCTGGATTGAAAGAATATCTGCACAGCCGCCTTTCAGATTCTGAATATAGCCAGATAATCAATCTCGGCTATAAATATGCGTATGTGTTTATTGATGATTGATGTTATATATCAAGGGGCTGTAGCAAAATGCGCAGACCACATAAAGCGAAAAGAAAAAGGCATGTAAGCCATTTTTACGGATCGCTGCTATCAAGTTTAAGGTGAAAATTTTCATAAATGAAAATTTCAGCATTAAAATCGCTTTATGTTACGAACGAAACTCACCACTCGACGTACCCACGTACGCTTTCGGGCAAGGGGCTGCGCCCCCTCGTTTCGTCCGTTCTGCACTATTTTTCTAAAGTCACGCGAGGCTGTTGCAAACTCGTTGAGTTTTGCAACAGCCTCTTGATTTGTAAATAATTTTAATGATATCGCCAAAAAAATATTATACAAGGGGTTTACAAATGAAAAATATATTAGACAGGAAATGGGGTATAGTTGCGGCGGCAGTTTTATGCAACCTGTTATGGGGAAGCGCATACCCGGGCATAAAAATAGGATATGAGCTGTTTGGGATAACTGACAGTTTAGCGCAGAAATTGTTTTTTGCCGGGATGAGGTTCGTTATCGCGGGTATTATGGTTCTTGCAGTGTCTATACCGGTAAATAAACGCATACCGGTGATGACACGTAAAAATACCGGTATAATACTTGTCATAGCTTTTATTTATACAGCCTTGCAGTATGTGTTCTTTTATGTGGGGCTTTCAAATACAACAGGAACGAATGGATCTATTGTAAATTCGTCCACGACCTTTATAGCGCTTATAGCGTCGCATTTTGTATATAAAAATGAGCATATAACATTCAGGAAGCTTGCAGGAGCGATTATTGGATTTGCTGGTGTCGTTACAGTGCTTGTGTCTGACGGGATAGGAGGATTTTCATTTAACGGCGAGGGATTTATCCTTATAGCAGCTGTCTGCTTTGTGGCAGGATCAATGCTTTCAAAATATGCGGCAGCAGATACTGATGCAATGACAGTCACCGGCTATAATTTGTTGATAGGTGGGGCTATGCTGCTTGTCGCAGGATTTGTCGGCGGCGGCATACCGGACAATTTTTCGGTACAGGGAATTGCCGTATTGCTTTATCTTGCGGTTTTATCTGCTGCCGCGTTTACTATCTGGACAATACTGTTGAAGCGTACGGAGGTCGGCAGGATAAGCGTGTTTAACTTTATAATACCTGTATCCGGCACTCTTTTATCTGCCGTTTTCATGAAAGAAAATATTCTTGAGGCTAAATATCTGGTATCTCTTATATTGGTCTGCGCGGGAATAATACTGGTTAATTATACTCCAAAAATGAATTTTTTTGCTTCCTCAAAAAACGATAATTAAAACTACTAAAAACGGGAGATACGCATAATAGCTAATATTTTTAGTTTTTGTATCTCATTTATGGGTAAATGTCTCTATATGCAATTCGCACAAAAAATGGACATAAAATTTTATGTTGTGGAGTTTATACAAAGAAAATAAGTTAATTTTGTTTATTATAGGACTAACATTTTTTTTGAAAATATGTTATTATATATATACAAGGTGAGAGAAAGAAAGAATTGCGTCCTGTGCTGTGTCGGGTGTATGATTTATGATTTTCTCACGACAAATTAAAATTTTTAAGAATAATAAGCGAGGTAAGGCAATATGGCAGATTTACAATTAAAGCACATTTATAAGAAATACGCAGGAAACGTTACAGCAGTTAGCGATTTTTGTATTGATATTGAAGATAAGGAATTTATCATTCTTGTAGGACCTTCAGGCTGTGGTAAGTCAACGACTCTTCGTATGATCGCTGGTCTTGAAGAGATCTCAGAGGGTGAACTTTACATAGGCGGAAAGCTTATGAATGATATAGCTCCGAAGGACAGAGATATCGCGATGGTTTTCCAGAACTACGCTCTGTATCCGCATATGACAGTATTCGAGAACATGGCATTTGCTCTTAAGCTCCGCAAGACTCCTAAGGATGAGATCAAGAAGAGAGTTACAGAGGCTGCTAAGATCCTTGATATTGAGCATCTTCTTGACAGAAAGCCGAAGGCTTTATCAGGCGGTCAGAGACAGCGTGTTGCTATGGGTCGTGCTATAGTACGTTCACCTAAGGTATTCCTCATGGATGAGCCTCTTTCAAACCTCGATGCTAAGCTCCGTGTTGCAATGAGAACTGAGATCAAGAAGCTTCATCACAAGCTCCAGACAACATTCATATACGTAACACATGACCAGACAGAGGCTATGACAATGGGTACAAGGATCGTTGTTATGAAGGACGGTATTGTACAGCAGATAGATACTCCGTCAAATCTTTACAACAAGCCGTGCAATCAGTTCGTTGCAGGATTCATCGGTTCACCGCAGATGAACTTTATCGATGTAAAGCTTGTAAAGAAGGGTTCAGACCTTTACGCCGTATTTGGTGATAACGCTGTTAAGATCCCAGAGGGCAAGGCTAACAAGCCGGAGCTTGCTCCATACATCGGCAAAGAGGTTGTTCTTGGTATCAGACCGGAAGAGATTCACGATGATCAGGCATTCCTTTCAACATATCCTGACGCTGTATGTAAGGCATTCGTTGAAGTAACAGAAATGATGGGTGCTGAGACATACCTGTATCTTACAATAAATGGTGTTCAGTTCACAGCGAGAGTAAATCAGCGTTCAACAGCAAAGATCAACGATACTATCCAGGTTGGATTCGACGTTAACAAGATCCACTTCTTTGATAAGGACACTGAGCTTACGATCCTTAACTGATTATATAATCCGATTATATACTTTAATTTGCTTATTTGGCGTGCAGACTGTACAGTCTGCACGTTTTTTTTCGCTGTGGCTTGAATTTGAATAAGAAACATGATACAATATGTAAAACAAGGATGAGGCGGAGATTAACCGGTTCGTATTAAAATGTTGGGGTTGTAGGGGCGGATAGTATACGCCAGTCATTAGCGCGGTGGGGGTGCGGGCAGATAATATCTACCCCTGTAAGAAATCGGAAAGCTATCAATTGCCTGTATAACAGATATGCTACCTCCAATATTTATTAATGAACCGATTAATCGAACTTGCCGGTCTTAAATACACAAAAAGCTAATCAGCAGCAAAGGGGATATTATGCGACAAGTAACAGTAAACGAGAATGACGGCGGTCAGAGACTGGATAAGTTCCTTTCAAAGCTTATGCCGAAGCTGCCCGGATCGATGCTTTATAAGGGGCTGAGGAAAAAATGTGTGAGAATCAACGGGCGTCATGTTAAGGAAGGAGCGGTACGCGTTGAAAGCGGTGATGTGCTGCAGCTGTATTTCAATGATGAGTTTTTTGAGCGCGAAAACAGCTTTGTATATGTAAAACCTGAGCTGGATATAGTATATGAGGATGAAAATATACTTGTAATCAATAAGGCGGTAGGAGTGCTTGTCCACCCTGACGCGGGCGGGAGATCAAAAACACTTGTGGATATGGTTCAGAGTTATCTTTATGAAAAGGGCGAATATGATCCGGAATCGGAAAACACTTTCAGCCCCGCACTCTGCAACCGTCTTGATCGGAACACGGGCGGTCTTGTGATAGCGGCGAAGAACGCATCGGCGCTCAGGGCTGTGAACGAGGGTATACGTAATAGGAGAATAAAGAAATATTATTCTGCCATTGCCGAGGGCTATACCGATGACTGCGGAAAGCTTGAAGGATATGTAACGCGCAGCGGGCTGGTAACGTCAAAGGCGGATAAGAACGATAAAGGCGCAAAGCAGGTGTCATTGAGCTACAGAGCGCGCGCAAGAAATAATGGATACACGTTGCTTGAGGTGGAGCTGCACACGGGCAGAACTCATCAGATACGCTCGCAGCTTTCGGCGGCAGGCTTCCCGCTTGCCGGCGATACAAAATACGGCGGACATGGCGGAAAGTTCAGACAGGCGCTGTGGAGCGTGAGGCTGGAGCTGGATTTTGATACATCATCGCCGCTCGCGTATCTGAATGGGAAAAGGATAGAGGTAAAGGCGCCGTTTGAGGACGAATTTTTCAGAGAGGATTAATATATATGGAACTTACATCACCAGCGGTAATAAAAGGCATAGCCGCAAAATACGGGTTTACATTCAAAAAGGGATTGGGACAAAACTTTCTTACATCACAGAGTATACTGGAGGAAATAGCTGAGGCTGCCGAACCGGAGGAGGGCGTTCTTGAGATAGGCCCCGGATTTGGCGTGCTCACAAACGAGCTGGCAAAGCGTTCCGAGAAGGTGGTGGCGCTTGAAATAGATGAGCGTCTTATACCGGTGCTTGCGGACACTCTTTCAGAGCATAATAATGTAAAGGTTATAAACAAAGATGTAATGAAAACAGATCTCAATGAGCTTATAGAGGAGGAGTTTGACGGAAAGAGGATAAGTGTTGCGGCAAATCTGCCGTATTATATAACAACGCCTATAATAACAACGCTTATAGAATCGGAGCTCCCTCTTAAAAGTCTTGTTGTGATGGTGCAGAAAGAGGTAGCCGAGCGTATACAGGCAAAGCCGTCTACAAAGGCATATGGAGCATTGACCATACTTTGCAGGTTTTATACAGAGCCTGAGATCATCAGGATAGTGCCGGCGGGATTATTTATGCCGCCGCCCAATGTTGACAGTGCGGTGCTCAGAATGCGTTTTCTTGAAAAGCCCAGCGTTGAGGTAAAGGACAGGGAACTATTTTTTAAAACAGTAAAGGCGGCGTTTTCGCAGCGCAGAAAAACGCTGTTGAATTGTCTTGCGTCCTCTTTTTCACTGGGAAAGGACGCTCTTTCGGAAATAATGCGCTCTGCCGGGATAGAACCGGGACGCAGAGGGGAAACTCTTGATATGGCGGAGTTCGCAGCATTGGCTGACGCGATATATGAATACAGGCAGTCTCAGAACTGAAAAGCAGCCGCGCGGCAAGATGTTGACATGATGCCGCGCGACTGCGCTTTTTATATGCTATAGCTTGAAATCGTCCGCATTGTAGTTTGTTTTCAGCCTCTTTTTGCGGCGCACGGTCTTCTTGAATATATCATACTCAAATTTGCCACAGTCGGTAGAAGCCCCGTCAAGTTCCTTTTTCCGCAGCTTGCAATACATAGTGTTTTCTTTGTCCGCTACGGGTTCAGCGTGCAGGCAAAGCGCGCAGACCTTGTTTATATCCTCGGAATATATCATTTGTATCCAGCCTTTCCGGTATACAGTGCGATATTGCCTGTTCCAGTAGGAGCAGGTGATTTTGCGATCGCCTATACCAATATACAATTAAAGCGTGTAATTAAACACCTCTTATGTATATTCTAACATAAATCAAAATTAACGTAAAGAACTTTTTAAATTTTTCTTGATTTTATGCTGATTTTGATATATAATAGACTATGGAATGTTTGTCATATTTTAAACATATTCAGGCATTGGCGGACAAGCTGAAAATATCCGCACCTTATGCCATTTAATTGAAAGGAATGACTCAATATGGAAAAGAAAGAAATGCTTTATGAAGGCAAGGCAAAGAAGGTTTATAAGACAGATGATGAGAATCTGTATATTGTAGACTATAAGGATGACGCTACCGCATTCAACGGTAAGAAAAAGGGTTCTATTGCCGGTAAGGGTATCATAAACAACAGAATGTCAAACTATCTGATGTCGCTTATGGAAAAGGAAGGTATCCCGACTCATTTTGTTGAGGAACTCTCAGACCGTGAAACAGTTGTAAAAAAGGTTACTATCGTTCCGCTTGAGGTTATCATAAGAAATATTGCCGCAGGCAGCTTTTCAAAGCGTTTCGGTGTTGAGGAAGGAAAGACTCTTAACAATCCAACTCTTGAATACTGTCTTAAGGACGATGCGCTTGACGATCCAATGATAAACGATTATCAGATCACAGCTATAGGCGCGGCTACTAAGGAGGATCTCGCAACAATAGCAGAGCTTACTTTTAAGGTAAATGATTTCCTTAAGGCTTATTTCCTTAAGCTTAATATAGAGCTTGTGGATTTCAAGATCGAATTTGGTAAGACTCCGGACGGAAAGATAATCCTCGCTGATGAGATATCACCTGATACATGCCGTCTGTGGGATGCTACAACACACGCTAAGCTTGACAAGGACAGATTCCGCCGTGATCTTGGCGATGTTGAGGAAGCATACATCGAGGTCGCAAAGAGAATGGGTCTTATAAAGGACTGATATAACGCGGCGGCTGTTGAGCTGCCCTGACTATAATCTATAAAGCGGCAGCAAAGCCGTAAACGGCTTTGTGAAGGCTTTAATAATCTTGACAAAGGAGAGTGAACGAATGGCTACCGATACATACGAAAGCCCGTTGAATTCAAGATATGCATCTAAGGAAATGCAGTATATCTTCTCACCAGATAAAAAGTTTTCCACATGGCGCAAGCTCTGGATAGCTCTTGCTGAAAGCGAGCAGGAGCTTGGTCTGGGTATTACAGATGAGCAGATCGCGGAAATGAAAGAGCATATATATGATATTAATTATGATGTTGCAAAGGCGCGTGAAAAGGAAGTGCGCCACGATGTAATGTCGCATGTATACGCTTACGGAGTGCAGTGTCCATCGGCAAAGCCTATAATCCATTTGGGTGCTACAAGCTGTTATGTAGGCGATAACACGGATATAATCATAATGACCGAGGCTATGCAGCTTATTAAAAGAAAGCTGGTTTGCCTTATAAGCGAGCTGTCAAAGTTTGCGGAAAAGTACAAGGATCTTCCGTGCCTGGCGTTCACTCATTTTCAGCCGGCTCAGCCTACAACAGTGGGCAAGCGCGCGACGCTGTGGCTTGAGGATCTCGTAATGGATCTGGAGGATGTGGAATATCAGCTTTCAAAGGCGAAGCTTTTGGGCTGTAAGGGTACTACAGGAACACAGGCGAGCTTTATGGAGCTGTTTGACGGCGACCATGAGAAGTGCAAGGAGCTTGACAGAAAAATAGCCGCAAAGATGGGCTACAGCGATACATTCCCTGTGAGCGGTCAGACATATCCGAGAAAGCTTGATTCTCAGATGCTGAACGTATTGAGCCTTATAGCGCAGAGCGCGTATAAGTTCTCGAATGACATACGCTTGTTGCAGCATCTGAAGCAGATAGAAGAACCTTTTGAAAAATCACAGATCGGATCTTCCGCAATGGCGTATAAGAGAAATCCTATGCGCAGCGAGAGAATAGGATCTTTGGCACGCTACGTGATAGTAGACGCGCTTAATCCGGCTATAACAGCATCTACACAGTGGTTTGAAAGAACGCTTGACGATAGCGCTAACAAGCGTATAAGCGTACCGGAGGCTTTCCTTGCGGTAGACGCTATACTCAGCCTGTATATAAATGTTGTGGATGGTCTTGTTGTGTATGATAAGGTAATAACAAAGCAGTTCATGGCAGAGATACCGTTTATGGCAACGGAGAATATAATGATGGATGCTGTTAAAAAGGGTGGAGACCGTCAGGAGCTCCATGAAAAAATACGTCAGTATTCTATGGAAGCCGGAAGAAATGTAAAGGCAGAGGGCAAGGACAACAATCTTGCCGAGCTTATTGCAAACGATCCGTCGTTCGGGCTGACGCTTGAGGAGATCAATTCGGTCATGAAGCCAGCTAATTTTGTTGGACGTTCACCGGAGCAGGTGACAGATTTCCTGAATGATGTAATAGCTCCTATTCTTGAAAAGAACAGCGATCTGCTGGGAATAGAAGTAGAGATCAACGTCTGATATACGAAAGGAATGGTAAACACATGGTAAAAGCAGTAGTTGGAGCCTGTTGGGGCGATGAGGGAAAAGGTAAAATCACCGATATGCTTGCCGCTGATGCTGATATAGTAGTTCGTTTTCAGGGCGGAGCAAACGCCGGACACACTATAGTAAATGATTACGGCAAGTTCGCGCTGCATCTTCTTCCGTCCGGTTCGTTCAATCCAAATGTAACGAACATGATCGGAAACGGTGTTGCTCTTGACATTCCTCAGCTTATAAAGGAGCTGGACGAGGTAGTGGCAAAAGGCGTTCCGCGTCCGAATATAGTTGTATCGGAGAGAGCTCAGGTACTTATGCCATATCATAAGCTGTTTGATCAGTATGAGGAGGAGCGTCTTTCAGACAGACAGTTCGGCTCGACAAAATCAGGAATAGCGCCGTTTTTCTCAGATAAGTTTTCAAAGATAGGCTTCCAGGTATGGGAGCTGTTCGGCGAGGAGGAGCTGAAAGAGAAGATAAATAATGTTCTTGAGGTCAAGAACCTCATGCTTGAGCACATTTATCATAAGCCTCTGCTTGACGCGGATGAGCTTTACAAAACATGTAAGGAATATGCGGCGATGATAGAACCGTATGTTATAGATTCGGTTCAGTTCATGCACAATGCTGTAAAGGAAGGAAAGACTATTTTGCTTGAGGGACAGCTTGGTTCGCTCAAGGATCCGGACTTCGGCATATATCCAATGACGACATCATCATCTACGCTTGCCGGATATGGAGCTATCGGAGCGGGTGTACCGCCGTATGAGATAAAGGAGATCATAACAGTTGTAAAAGCATATTCTTCAGCTGTTGGCGCCGGAGCATTCGTTTCGGAGATATTTGGTGAGGAAGCTGACGAGCTTAGACGCAGAGGCGGCGATGGCGGCGAATACGGCGCTACAACCGGCAGACCGAGACGTATGGGTTGGTTTGACTGTGTTGCGTCGCGTTATGGCTGTCGAGTTCAGGGAACAACCGCGGTTGCATTCACAGTTCTTGATGTGCTTGGTTATCTTGATGAGATACCTGTATGTATAGGCTATGAGGTAGACGGTGAGATATTGTGTGATTTCCCGACAACAGGAAAGCTTGAAAAGGCAAAGCCGGTTTTGAAGGTGCTTCCGGGCTGGAAATCGGATATACGAGGAATAAAGAAATACGAGGATCTTCCGGAGAACTGCAGAAATTATATTGAATTTATCGAAAAGGAGCTTGAGGTCCCTATAAAGATAGTTTCAAACGGTCCTGCAAGAAGTGATATAATAATGAGATAAAAACAAGGGGATGCGCCCCTTTGTTTCGTCCGTTCTGTGCTGTTTTCTAAAGCACGCGAGGCTGCTGCAAGCTCAACGAGCTTGCAGCAGCCTCTTTTTTGAACGCGTTTTTTGTTTATTTAATAAATATTGGGGGTTGCATCTCTGTTGTATAGGCAATCGATAGCTTTCCGATTTCTTGTAGGGCAGATATTATGCCCGCATTCACGCCGCGCTAATGACTGGCAGATCCACCCCTACAACCTCAACATTTTAATATGAACCGTTGTTTTGTGTTTAGCTAAGACTCTTATTTAATCCGTATATATTTTTCCGGATACTTTTCCAAGAACTCTGCCAAGACATTTGATATCTTCTGATGCGGCTATCATGGGATAAGCCGTATTTAATGATCTTAGTCCGTATTCAGTGTATTCTTTAATATATACATTGCCTGCATATGAAAAAATGCCGGTTTCTCCAAAATCAATATATTCAGCGCTTTGAACATATACAATATCTCCGTTATTGAATGCTGGTTCCATGCTTGAGCCTGCAATGCGCAGAAGATAATCTGTTCCTGACGGGGGAATATCGTCTATCGACACTACTTCGCCGTTTGAAACGTCCATAAACTCGCCGGTTCCGGCAGAAACAGGGAAATCATAAAAGATCAAAGACGAGCGCTGTTTTGGAAGGGCGCTGCGCTCTGATGATACCCTGTCGTATTCATGGCGCACAAGCTCATAAACAAGCTCGCGTCCGCGGATATCAAGAGAATTTAACATTTCAAGAAATTCAGTTTCCTCACTGCTCTCGCCGTCCTTATCTTCTATGAAAAGAGAATCCAGACTTCCTCCCATGCTGCTTACGAGCTTATGTATCATAATAAGCTTTGGTTCCTGTGTTCTGCCCTTGAACAGCTTTTCAACAGTTGAATACGGTATTCCGGATTTTTCTGATAATTCATTATATGTTAGAGCTGCATCTGAACGCATTTCCTTGAGCTTGGTTAGCCAACTCATTATATCTCCTCCTTGGTGTGCTTATTTAGGCAATTGTAAAACTCCAAATGGGTCTTGACTAATATTTGTATTAAACCGATCGCAAGATCTTTTTATGGCGTCGTCTGACCGAACATAAAATTGTTTTTGCAAAACTTATAAATCGTATTTTAATAAGCCTCGTTCAGAACTTGAACCTATATTTATATTTTACAATATAATCCTCAATATGTAAAGATGGTAAATTATTTTTTTTAATATTTACAGAAATCGCAAGGAATGGTGCAGCGAATAGATATTTATATATTTTTTGTGCGGCGATCTTTGAATGTTACATAAAGATAAGTATGCTATACCTGTATATTTATAGTACAATAAAAAGTTTTTATATGAAAAATGTTGACAATGCAAAAAAACTATGCTATAATTTATACAAACATATGTTCGGAGGTGTTTTCTATGGAAAGAACAATTTTACATGTTGACGCAAACAGCTTTTTTGCATCTGTTGAGTGCTCGTTAAATCCGTCTATAGCAAATAAGCCGGTGGCAGTGGTAGGAGACGTTGAAAAAAGAAGAGGTATAGTTCTTACAGCAAATTACGTAGCTAAGCTGGGATATGGAATAAAAACAGGTGAGGCAATATGGCAGGCTGAGCAAAAATGTCCGGAACTTGTGAAGGTCAGATCAAATATGCACATGTATCTGCACTATTCAAGGCTTATGCGTGAGATCCTGAGTGACTACAGCGATTATGTCGAACCGTTCGGCTGTGATGAAAATTGGGTGGAGCTTAAAGGACTGCTTCGTGGAGCGGGTATGGAAATTGCTGAAAAGATAAGGGCAAGAATGAAAGCTGAGTTGGGAATAACAGTATCTATAGGCGTATCATTCAACAAGGTTTTTGCAAAGCTCGGCTCTGACATGAAAAAGCCTGACGCCGTGACGGAAATAACGCCGGAAAATTTTAAGGATAAAATATGGGGCTTGAACGCGGAGGCGCTTTTGTATGTAGGCAGAAAAACAAAGGCTAAGCTGAATAAAAGATCCATATATACTATCGGGGATCTGGCGAATACGGATAAAAAGCTGCTGTGCTCATGGTTAGGTGTAAACGGGGCTATGCTGTGGGATTATGCGAATGGACTCGACGCATCTCCTGTAATGCCATACGGCGATCCGCGGGTTATAAAATCAATAGGGAACAGCACCACATGTCCGCGGGATCTCAGGAATAACACAGAGGTAAAAACGGTACTGATGGTAATAGCTGAAAGTGTAGCGGAGCGTATGCGCGATCATCATGTCAAGGGCAGAGAGATAAGCGTGGCTATCCGCGACAATAAGCTGAATTGGAGCTCGCACCAGTGCAGAGCGGAAAGACCTACGAATATATCGGGTGAAATATACGAATACGCCTTTGAGCTTTTTAAGGAAAGTTATACGTGGGAACGCCCTATAAGGAGCATAGGGATATGCGTGGGTAAGCTCTGTTCTGAGGTGTGCGCGGAGCAGCTCGACCTGCTGGGCATTGCGGATAAGCGCATAAAGCTTGAGGCTATAGACCGCGCGGCGGATTCTCTGAAAAGGAGATTCGGAAGAAAGGTAATAGGCAGGGCAAGGCTGCTTGAGGATACACAGCTTTCGGGAGTGGATCCAAAGATGGATCATAGACTGACACCTGCCGGATACATGGCAAGATAATATGATGAGGCTTGACAGGAGGGAGCATAATGCAGTACGTCAAGGAAAGAAAGGATAGTAACAGATATAAAAAACAGTATGTGAATGTTTTTGTAAAATATGGCTCGGACGGGTATATAACGCCTATGAGCATAGAATGGATAGATGGGAGCAGATATATTATAGACCGCGTGGTGGACGTGCGCAGAGCTGCAAGCCTCAAATGCGGAGGAACAGGACTTAGATACACTGTTAAGATACAGGGGAAACAAAGAATGCTGTTTTTTGAGGATATGCCTGAGAGGCAGAGATGGTTCTTGGAAACAGAAACAGGCTGCACGGGAGTCTGACCCATGCAGCCTGAAAGATCATTTGGAGCGAGTAATGCTGAAAAATTTATTCTTGCGCAGATTATAAACGTATGCTATGAACAGCGGCAGCACAGCGGAGAGCCAGGCGGCAGGTCCCGCAACGCATATGGACACAAAGCCAAGCGCGCCAAGCAAAGTGAACGCTATTATAGAGCGGGTAACAAGCTCGAAAACTCCGGCAAAGAATGGCACAATACTTCTGCCTATCCCCTGAAGTACATTTCGGTAAACGAAAAGCAGACCGAGAATGAAATAGCATACCGCATTTATATGTAAATATGTTTTGACCATTGACATTACCTGATCCTGACCGCTTCCGACAAATAGCTGAACAAGCAGCGGACAGAACAGAAGTACAAGTATACAGCCAAGCACACCGGAGGTCACAGCAATTATGCTGCAGCTGAATACTCCCTTGCGGATCCTTCCCGGCTTGCCTGCGCCGTAGTTCTGCGCGGCGAAGGTTGCCATTGCAACTCCGTATGAAACAAGCGGCTGAGTTGAAAGCTGATCGATCTTTGAGGCCGCCGTGTACGCCGCTACAGCTGTGGAGCCAAGGCTGTTAAGAGCAGATTGAAGTATCATAACTCCTATAGCTGTGACTGAGAATTGAAAAGCCATAGGCAGACCTATCCGCATGTGCGACCATGCAAATCGGGCAGAGAATTTCCAGTCGCCGCGTTTAAGACGCAGTATGGGAAACTTCTTAAAGCTGTAAACAAGACACATAAATCCGGAAAGCAGCTGCGATGCAACCGTTGCATAAGCAGCTCCGGCGACCCCCATATCAAAGCGCAGTATGAGCACAAAGTCGAGTATGATATTTATTATGCTTGCGGTAACGAGAAATACAAGCGGGGTTTTGCTGTCGCCGAGCGAACGCAGTATGCTTGAGAACAGATTGAAGAACACAGGAGCGACTATTCCCGCAAATATTACAGATATGTACGAGTGTGAATCGTTCAATATATCCTCAGGAGTGTTCATAAGCTGCAGCATCGGCTTTGCAGTAGGAACAGCTATCGCTGTCAATATTATTGTGACAAATATGCTCAGCATTATGCTCGTGGCAACACTGCGTCGTACTCCGCCCTCATCTCCGGCGCCAAACCGCTGCGCCGTTATAACAGCAAAGCCTGATGTGACACCCTGCACAAAGCCTAATATCAAAAATGATATGCAGCCCGTGGCGCCTACAGCGGCAAGAGCCTGCACGCCTAATGTTCTGCCGACTATTACAGTATCCGCCATATTGTACAGCTGCTGAAAAATATTGCCTATAAGCAGCGGCACTGAAAAGAAAAGCAGCAGCTTCCAGGGCGTGCCCTTAGTCATGTCATTAACCATAATAATTACCTCACATTGCAAAAAAATAAGTTTTTCTACAAGGTCAGAAAAGACAGTAAAAAAACAGTCATGTATAAACACATAGAATATATTATATATACATGACTGCTGTTTGTCAAACCTAATATTCAATAAAATTTGATCTGATTATGTCGTATTATTGTTAAACATGACACGGTAAATAATGTATCATCTGAATTTGAGCGAATCAAGCCCGAGGCTTTCCGAGTATCCGGAAAGCTTTTCTTCTATCCGTGTTTTTTCACTGCCCTCTGCGGGTGTCGGCTGATAGTTGTTGTAGCCGTCAGCGCTTGATATGCGGCAGGCTATAAGCTCGTAATTGTCATCGTCAAGCAGACCGTTTTCATTAAAGGTAAAGGTCTGTCTGAAAATGGCTGTGTCCATATCTGACGGAGCGTTGTTTCCGCCGAAACAGAAGTTGCCGAGGCTGTAGCATATATATCTGCCCTTATATTTTTCTATTCCCTGCAAAACGTGAGGATGCGTGCCTATCACAACATCAGCGCCGCAGTCGATGGCTCTGTGCGCAGCTTCTATCTGTTCCTCTGTTGGCTCGGTATCTTTTTCTATGCCCCAGTGCATAGAAAGAATAATGAGCTCAGCGCCGGCGTTTTTTGCTGTCTGAATAGCCTCCTCAAGCTCTGTTTTCATAGTGTCATTTAGGTAGTTTATTCCTACAAGCCCTACCTTTATATTGTTTATATCCGTAACACATACGTTATCTTTGCCGCGGCAGTTGAGTATGCCTGCCTCGTCAAGATATTGCTTGGTATCAGTCAATGAAACTGAACCGTAATCAGAGCTGTGGTTGTTGGCAAGATTGGCAGCCTCTATGCTGGAGCCTGTGAGTATGCCTACATAGGATGGATCACCCCTGAAAGCAAACTGCTTGTCCTCGCGCTCGCCCCTGTCAGAGAGAGTTCCTTCAAAATTTATCAATGTCAGATCGTCCTCACTGAATATATCACGCACGTTTTTCATGAAATAGTCATTGCCGTATTCCTCAGCATAGGTCACGAAGCCAAGCTCTACAGACGCGTTTATATCTGTGGCAAAGGTACAGTCGCCTGTGGCTGTCAGCGTGAGCGTTCGCACAGGAGCCGGAGTTTGCACGGGAGCCTCTGTTATTTCTGTTACTGCAGTATCGGTGCTGCCGCTTTTTCTGGTCGAGCAGGTACCGACAGTGCCGGCGATTATAAGCGCAATGGCGCATAATATAAGTATATTTTTAAGCTTCATTGTATATCATCCTTTTTAATCGTCATCTGTTAGCGTGTCCTGTGTGTCAGTGTCGAAAAGCAGATCGGTCGATTCGGTCTTTTCAACGCTGCCCAGCTTTCTTACTATTGCTCTTGTTCTTACTCCTATAAGCTTATCAAGCTCGTCATTTGCCTGATTGATCCGCTTTTGCGTGGACTGCAGTATCTTGTCGAACTTTTCAAATTCTGTTTTCACTGCTCCGAGCACGTTCCATACCTCAGCGGACCTCTTCTCAATGGCAAGAGTTTTGAATCCCATCTGTATGGAGTTGAGCAGAGCCGCCATTGTGCTTGGACCGGCTATCATTATCCTGTAGGAGGACTGTAATTCCTCTACAAGCCCGCGGTTGACAGCCTCGGCGTATAATCCCTCGAACGGCAGGAACATAACAGCAAAGTCGGTGGTATACGGCGGTGAAACATATTTTGTATGTATATCTTTAGCCTCGCTCAGTATGCGGCTGTGCAGCTGTTTGGCAGCAGTATCTATAGCGGACTTATCGCCGGTATCATAGGCGTCGAGCAGAGCCGCATATGTGTCCCCCGGGAACTTGGAATCGATAGGGAGATATGTTATATTACCGTCCCTGTCCGGAAGCTTTACCGCAAATTCAACAACATTTTTGCTTCCGGGTATTGTTGCGACGTTTTCGGAATACTGTTCCGGCGACATTATCTGTTCTATGATAGCTCCGAGCTGTATCTCGCCTAAAATACCTCTTGTTTTAACATTTGAAAGGACCTTTTTCAGATCACCTACACCCTGAGCCAGAGTCTGCATCTCACCCAGACCCTTGTATACCTGCTCGAGCCTTTCGCTCACAAGCTTAAAGGAGCGGCTGAGCCTCGTTTCAAGTGTTGACTGGAGCTTTTCATCTACAGTGGCGCGCATCTTTTCAAGCTGTATGCCGTTGTCCTCGCGCATTTTTTCAAGAATATGAGTATTTTCCGAGCGCAGCTTTTCAAGAGCGGCGGTGTTTTCGGCGCGCAGTCTGTCAATGCCTGCCGTCGTGTCCTCTCTCATTTTATCAAGCCGCCTGTCAACGGTGACGCGCATATCTGTGATAGCCCTGTCTATGAATCCGAAACGCTCAGTCTGAATGTTTCCTATTTCGCGCTGACTGCTGGTCACAACTTTTCCGAATGTCTGTAATGTGCTTTCAATTGTGCCGCGTAGCTGGCTGTCATTGTATTCAGTCGGTTTTGATTTTTTCAGCAGCAGGATTATAACGCATACGAGCGAAACAAGTGATACTGCAAGAGATATGTATTCTATCATATTCTACCTCCGTAAATTATTATACGTTCAGGGGCTGCGGCAAAGAGCGCAGATCACATAAAGCAAAATACGCTGTCTCATGGCCGGAGGATATGCTCCTGCTCATCGCTGTCTTTTTTATCGCCGCGAGACTGTGAAGGCTCGACGAGCTTTGCGGCAGCCGCCTGTTATAGATAAAGTATACCATGCAGAGGGAATAAAATCAAGAGCTGCCGTCTATATTAAATTCATTTGCGAGCTTTTTAAGACACTTTTTTTCGATGCGGCTTACATAGCTCCGGCTTATGCCAAGGTGGTCGGCTATCTCTTTTTGCGTAAGGCGTTTGGTACAGCCCAGGCCATACCGGCGTGCCATTATATAGTATTCTGTCTGGGTAAGAACGCGCTTCATAACAGTGTACAGCTTCTTTGCCTCAATGCTGTCCGATACTGTGTCAGCAATATCATCATCGCCGCTCGGGAGGATATCAGCAAGAGTCATATTGTTCCCTTCCTTGTCTGTGCCTATCCCGTCATCTATATACACCTCGCTGCGCTGTTTTCGTATTGAGCGCAGGTACATGAGCACCTCATTTTCAATACATCTTGCGACATATGATGAGAGCTTTTTGTTTTTTCCGGCATCAAAGGTGCGTATGCCCTTTATAAGCCCTATAGTGCCTATAGATATAAGATCCTCGGCGTTGCGCTCGTCGCTGTACTTTTTAGCTATGTGAGCCACAAGCCGAAGATTCCGTTCTATAAGTATGTTTTTTGCGTTTTCGTCTCCCTGCGAAAGCAGCTCAAGGTATTTTGTTTCTTCCTCCGGAGTAAGCGGCTTTGGGAACGATGCGCTGCCGGAAACATAGCCCGCCATCAGCATCACTGTTTTAAGCCATTCAAAAACAATATTGAGCATAAAAAAACACCTGCCATAAAATATATACATATTATATATATGGCAGGAGTGCTTGTAATGGTTGGTTTAAAAAATAACCGGCGTGGTTCTCAGATCTCTGCCCGCGCCGCGCTTTGAAGGATCAGTGCAGCAAAGGGCAAATATATCCTCCGCTTTGTTTGAGGCTCTGAATACAGCGTCGCCTTTATAGTCAGCCGCCTTTATAATAACGGGCAGCTCTGCTTTTTCTTTCATTGTTTTGAGCAGCTGTCTTCCGGTAGTGTTCATGCCGAGCACGCGTATATATGAGGGAGGCAGTGAACAAAGCTCTTTTGTAAGCTCAAGCAGTATGGACCAGGCTATCCGTCTTATCCGGCTCATGGTGTATCTTTTCGATTTTACCGCGGCGCAAAGCCCGTCTATGCTGCCGCAGCTGCGCGCGGCAGATATGAACTTGTTTTCAAGTCCTTCGGACACATCGTTTATCGCGGCAATATCTTCGGGCTGTGAGGTGAGGAGCTTGTATATCAAAACGGTATCGAGCCGTGAAGGGTCATACCGTGTAAAGCTGCAGCTCGATGGAACGTATGCTGAAATGTCCTCGTGTCTCTCTGCCATGCGCCTCAGCTCCGACGCGCTGGCTATGCTGTCAGACCTTATCTCCGAATCATGATCAGTGCCTATCCGTTTTATTGCTGCGGCGTTCATTGAAGAACCTGTTTCTATGATAGCCCTAAGATACTCAACGCCGAGTATATCGTTTGGAGTGTCGAGCACATGCGCTCCGGAAACTGAGGAAAACGCCCTGCTGCGCGCAGAGGGGTAGCTCATTCCCTCGGAAATATATTTTTTTATAAGCTCTGATATTTCAGGAGGCTCCGACAAAACAATTTCCGCCATCTGCCTGAGCGTATCTGTATCGCCGCATTCGGAGCCGAAGCAGATCATATCGGTCACATTCGTGCTTTCAAGCGTTTTTACTGCGCCGTACGCGAACTTCTGCGCGGTGTTGAGCGAATATATCACAGGCAGCTCCAGAACGAGATCAGCCCCGCCCATTATTGCCGCGCGAGCTCGCGACCATTTATCGGTTATTGCAATATCGCCGCGCTGCACAAAGCTGCCGCTCATTATAACAATAACAGCATCAGCTATTTCTTTCGCCTGCTCTATAAGATATTTATGCCCGTTGTGGAACGGATTGAATTCAGCTATTATTCCGGCAGAGATCATAATAAAACTCCTTGTGTTAAATATGAAAAAAAGGAATCCAATGTGGATTCCTTTAAATGGAGCGGAAGACGAGATTCGAACTCGCGACGTTCACCTTGGCAAGGTGACGCTCTACCACTGAGCCACTCCCGCATATCATGTTGTCCTGACAACAAATATATAATACCATAAGTTTTTCGTTTTGTCAACACCTTTTTTCAAAAAAATCAAATTTTTTTTGAACGATTTTTTTAAAACTGCTTTTTTGCCCTAAAATACGTTTCGCCTATTGAAAAAAACGGCGGAATATGTTATTATATTAATGTTGGATATTTCCGAACGGATACGGAGGGTAAAAATGATACGCATATATATAATCCGTCATGGGGAAACGGAATCAAATACAAGAGCTGCCTGCATCGGCAGCACAGACGTGCCGTTAAATGACGCCGGCAGAAGTCAGGCTGAAATACTGTGCGCTAAACTTGATGAGCTCTGTCCCGATGCGGTTTATGTAAGTCCTCTGTCGCGTGCGGCGGACACTATTATGCCTTACAGCACAAGGCATCCGGAGATCCCGGTCATTACTGAGCCGGCGCTGAGGGAGCGCAGCTTTGGAGAGTGGGAGGATATGTCATTTGAGGAGATCCGTGCTGCGGATCCCGAAAGGTATAAGGAATGGCAGTTAGATTTTGTAGGATATGCTGTACCGGGTGGAGAAAGCTCTATGCAGGTACAGCAGCGCGTAAATGAGTTCATAGATGAGCTGTTGAAGCAGGGGGATGGAAAAACATATTTTCTTGTAACTCATCTGGGAACGGCGCGCCATCTGCTGTCGCGCTGTCTCTGCCTTTCGGCAGAGCAAAGCTGGCGTTTCACTCTTGAAAATGCGTCTGTAGCGGTGATAGATATTGAAAACGGCTGCGGAGTGCTGAAATATCTGAATGTATAATTATTAAGGTGACAATAAATCACAGGAGGAAGCATATATGGCTGACGTAAGAAGAATTTATGTTGAAAAAAAGGCGGGCTTTGATGTTGAAGCAAAGGAAATGCTTGCCGATCTTAAAGAAAACCTGAACATGTCTGGGTTGAGGGATGTGCGCATCATAAACAGATATGATGTAGAGGGCATCACGGACGAGGAATATGCAAAGGCGAGAGGGCTTATTTTCTCCGAGCCGCCTGTTGATAACGCTTATGATGAGGAGATCGAAATAAGCGAGGGCAGAGTGTTTGCTGTTGAATTTTTGCCCGGACAGTTTGATCAGCGCGCAGCGAGCGCTGAGGAGTGTATTTCCATACTTACAGAAAAGGAAAGACCGCGCGTAAGATACGCAAAGATATATGTACTGATAGGCGATGTGTCCGATGAGGAGCTTGCCGAGGTAAAGCCATATGTGATAAACCCTGTTGAGGCTCGCGAGGCTTCGCTTGAAAAGCCCGATGCAGTCGATATGGCAGTGGATTATCCTCAGGGCGTAAAGACGGTAGATGGCTTTATTGATATGGATGAAAACGCTATTCATGAGTATCTCAAGGGAATGGGATTTGCAATGGATATGGATGATCTTCTGTTCTGTCGTGAATATTTCAAGAATACAGAAAAGAGAGATCCTACTGTTACAGAGCTGAGAATGATCGACACATATTGGTCGGATCACTGCCGCCATACAACGTTTTCAACAAGAATAAATGATGTTAC
>CALXSS010000039.1 GCA_944391225.1 uncultured Clostridia bacterium | reverse complement strand
TTGTGATTCCCTCTTTCTTATTTCCTTTATTATATCACATTGGACTATGATGTTACAACTATATTATATCACAACAAGGTTATAATAAATTTTTGGATTATTCCCTTGGGTGGGAATTATTAGATAATCAGAAAAAAAATGGAGTGCCTAACTATTATGAATACCATTATATATTTAACTATCCAGAAGAATTTAATAAATATATAGAAAGAACTTTAAAAATATTACTTGATGAACAAGCCAAATTAATGGGAATATAAAAATTTTTGTGAATTGTATCTCTTTGATAGAATTTTAAAGTAGTGTAAAAGTTGTTTTATGTGGAACAATAGAAGCTGCTTTAAGGGATAGCCATATACCTATACAGCTATATCGAATTATCGTGACTTTCCATTTGAAAAAGCGCATGGTTATACGAAGTTTCAAGTGTCTAAATGACCACAGTGTTAATTGAAAGGGCATATCACAAAATTCACTGTGATATGCCCTTTCTGCACCCTGTCAGACAGCCTGTCATAAAATCCTTACATTACTGTTTTATTACGGACTGCCTGATGGCAGTTTTTTTGTTATATTATAATTCCGTTTTCCGAAGCGGCAAGCGAATGAGAATAAAATTCTCTGAACAGCCTGTACATATATTCCGCGTCCTTTGCGCCGGCTGTTTCATATGCCGAGTGCATTGCCAGCTGCGCCGCGCCTATATCGGCTGAAAGCACTGATATATATCTGTTCATAAGATTTCCGAGCGTAGAGCCGCCGGGAATATCGCTCCTGTTATGATATTCCTGCACCGGCACCTGCGCGCGGCGGCACAGCTCCTTTACTATCGCGGAGGATACAGCATCTGTTGTGTATCTGCCGGAGGCGTTATATTTTATCACCACACCGCCGTTGAGCCTGGGACGGTTTACCGGATCAGCCTTTGACATATAGCTTGGATGAGCCGCATGCGCGTTGTCGGCTGACATTATAAAACTCGACGCGAGCTTTTTAAGATACGATGCGCGGCTTATGCCAAGACTTTCGTTTATCCTCTCGAGAGTGTCCTCAAAAAATGTTGATTCCGCTCCCGTCCTCGTAAGAGAGCCTGTTTCCTCATTATTGAACGCGCAGAACATATTCATCGCTGTTCCGTTCTCCGCCTCGATAAACGCAGCAAGAGACGCGTATACATTTTCAAGATCGTCTATCCTGCCGGAGGCAATAAATTCATTGTCCGCTCCGAACACCGTTCCTCTTTCACGGTTGTAAAGACATAGATCACAGCCCGCTATATCCTCTGCTCTCACAGCCGCGCTTTCCGCTATAAGCTCCGTGATAGTTTTTCCGCCATCGCCGCGCAGCAGCGGCAAAAGCTCATTTTGGATATTTACTCCCTCGCCATCGCCGCGCGCCTTTCCCATATGCACCGCAAGCGATGGTATTACCATAAGATCCCTGTCAATATTCACAAGCTTGATTTCTATTCCGCAAGAGCCTCTCACCGCTATCCTGCCCGCCGCCGACAGCGGACGGTCAAACCAGCTCTCGCGTATCATGCCGCCGTAGCCCTCCACATTCAGCCGTACAAGAGAATTTACAGGCTCAAGCTCCGGTGATGATTTCAGCTTAAACGACGGCGAGTCTGTATGCGAGGCACAGACATTCAGTCCCGTATATTCCGCATCCGGCACTCTGAACGCTATGACAGCGGCTCCGTCGCGCACAGCGTAATATTTTCCGCCGCGCTCAATGCTCCAGTCCTCATGCTCGTAAAGCCGCTTGAATCCCGCGCTTTTGAGCGCCTGCTCCGCATTGGCTGCCGCATGATACGGCGACGGCGAGCTGTCTATAAATTCTAAAAGTTTTTCTGTCATACTCCATCGCTCTCCTGTTCCGCTCCGTAAATATTTCTCAGCAGACTTCTGCCCGTTTCCGTTTTGAATATCCTGCTATATATCTCTTTGATCGACTCACGGCTCATATTGTCCTCGCGGATATTAACTATGAAATCAGCCTCTATCAATATCTGGCAGTCATCTCCGTCTATATCGGTATACTTATGATGGCGTGAAACAAGATATTTCACACGGTCTATCAGCTCTCTGTCATAGCCCGCGCCGCTGAGCAGCTTTTCAGCCTCTCCCGGCCCCTCTATCTGCTGATAGTACCCGCTTGACGAGCCGTATTTAAGCTCGCTGTTCTTTATTCCTATATCATGCACATACGCGGCAGCCTCAAGTATCTCCTGAGTCCGCTCATCAAGCCCCTCTGCCCTGCCTATGACCGCCGCATACGCGTGTACCTTCATAAAATGATCTATCCTCATTACATCGCCCGCCATATACTCGCTCATGGCAAGGGCAGTTTTTGTTAGTTTATCCATGCTCTGCTCCTTATTATTCAAACGGGCGTATACGGTAGGTCACGCCAAGCTCTTCACAGATCTTTGCGCACTCTGCCTCCTCCTCTTTCGTTATGGTAGTTTCAACTGTTGTAAGAACCACCTTGCCAACATAATCCTTCACCTCTCCGGCGAATTTGAGCATAGCGTCAAACGCTTCTATACCGAACTTATTCCTCGTCAGCTCATAGAAACGCTCTTTGTTCGGGGTGTTGAGGCTTATAGACACAACATCGATCTTTCCCTCAAACTCTGGCGCGGTATCCCTGCCGTTTATAAGATCGGACATTCCGTTTGTGTTGATGCGTATCGGCAGACTGCAAAAGCGCTTGAGATATGAACATATCTCAAGTATATCGTCAAGCCTTTCTGTTGGCTCGCCATAGCCGCAGAACACTATCTCCTTATACTTTGACAGATCCGTCTTATCAAATTCAGCCTTAACCTCCTCGACAGTCGGCTCACGCTCAAGCCACAGGCTGCCGGAATTGCCAACGCTGTCCTTTTCCAGCCTCAGGCAGAACGTGCAGGCACACGGACATTTATTTGTCATATTCACATATAATCCGTTATGGACCTCATATAATATAGTCATTATCAAAACATTCCTTTCATACGCTAAGATGTATTATGTAAAATCAAATATATTATACTCTCTCTCCGTTCAAATTTCAAGCATTTTCATGAAATTACATATAATACGTTTCAAGAGTTATTGCAATCGCTCAGGATATATGTTATAATTATGGCGTATTTGTCGATTTATACCGATATGGTACCGATCATTAAAAGATTTGTTTTCTGGAGGTAAATCGTGATAGAGATCAACGGTCTTTGCCGTTCATACAATAATACAGAGGTCCTAAAAAATGTGACTCTCAGCTTTGAGCCGGGTACATTAACGGCGGTCCTGGGCAGGAACGGTTCCGGAAAATCCACCCTTGCCCGCCACATCAATGCGATCCTCCTGCCGCAGCGCGGCTATGTAAGAGTAGACAGGCTTGACACGAGCGATGACAGTTTGGTATACGATATCCGCGAGCGCGTCGGAATGGTTTTTCAGAACCCCGAATCACAGGCGGCAGCCTCGATAGTAGAGGATGATACTGCATTCGCGCCCGAAAACCTCGGGCTTGACACAGATGAAATAATAAAGCGCGTTGACACGGCGCTGCGCGATGCGGGCATAGAGCATCTGCGCAAAAAGCCAATAAGCGCTCTTTCAGGCGGGCAAAAGCAGCTTACCGCTGTTGCCGGGATACTTGCCATGCGCCCGGGCTATATGATATTTGACGAGGGTACATCAATGCTTGATCCGGAGTCGAGAAAGCGCGTAATGGACTGTGTTATTCGTCTGAAAAACGAGCTTGGAATAGGGATCATATGGATAACTCATTATATGGAGGAGGCTATTGCGGCTGACAGAGTTATTATAATTGACCGCGGAGCAATAAAGGCTGACGGAACGCCGGAGGATGTATTCTCCGATACAGAGCTGATTGCAGACTCCGGACTGGAGCTTCCGCCCTCAGCGCGGCTGTGCATGCGGCTTATAAAAGAGGGCTTTGATATACCGCTCGCTCTGACCGCTGAGGACTGCGCAAAAGAGATACATCAGCTCGCTCAAAGGCTAACGGAGGAAAAAAGATGATAGAGTTCAGCAATGCTTCATATTCCTATACCTCCCCATTGGGCACGGTACAGGCTCTCTGCGGAGTAAATGCGCGGCTGAGGCGCGGAGAGATCACTGCGGTTATAGGCCACACAGGCAGCGGCAAATCCACATTCATGGATCTTGCGGCAGGACTTGCAGAGCCTGAGCGCGGCAGTGTTACGCTTGACGGCTTTGACACAGCGTCGCAGCGCAAAAAAATAGGCGTCGTATTCCAGTACCCCGAATACCAGCTGTTTGCCGACACAGTTCGCGATGATATAGCCTTTGGTCCTATGAATTTCGGCATAAAGGGCAGTGAGCTGAACGAGCGCATCAAATATTCAGCAGAAATAACAGGGCTTGACGACAGCCTGCTCAGCCGTTCGCCGTTTGAGCTGTCAGGCGGGCAGAAGCGCATGGCGGCAGCTGCCGGAGTGCTTGCTATGAAGCCCGAGATCCTCCTGCTTGACGAGCCGGCAGCAGGGCTTGACCCCTCGCTCAGAGAGCAGATATTCAGCATAATGCGGCAGCTGCTCGATAGCAACGGCAATATGATAATAGCGTTTGTTACTCACTCTATGGAAGATGCGGCAAACTACGCCGATAGGCTCATACTCCTTGACCATGGCTGCGTAGCCGCGTACGGTACGCCCGGCGAGGTATTCGCCAAAAGAGAGCTGCTTTATTCCTGCGGGCTTGACATTCCTGCACCATTAAAGATAGCGGACGGGCTGCGCAGTTTAGGTGACGATATAGGCGGCGCGATCACTGATGACGAGATCTTTCTGTCTGTGAAAAATATGCTCAGCAGCATATAGTTCGTTTCAATGCCGCTCCCAACAAATTCGGAAAGGACAAAACACGATGCTTCGCGATATAACAATTGGCAGGTATGTGCCGGGAAACTCCGCGCTTCACAGGCTTGATCCAAGAACCAAGCTCCTCGGAGCCTTGGTTTATTCTGCCGCGGTGCTCTCGTGCAGCAGCTTCATTTCAATGTCTGCTGCCGGCGCTGCCGCAGCGGCTGCAGCCCTCATCTCAAAAATACCTGTTTCATATATAATAAAGGGCTTAAAGCCGCTACGATGGTTCATTCTGTTCACTGTAATAATAAATCTGTTCTGCATAGACGGAAAAATACTATGGCATCTCGGAGCAGTCCACATCACATACGAGGGCGTCTCAGCAGCGGCTCTTTTAGCTCTCAGATTCATTTTCTTTGTGCTTGGCACATCGCTGCTGACGCTGACCACTCCGCCCATAGCTCTGACCGACGGACTTGCACGACTGTTGCGGCCTCTGAAGGCTGTAAAACTGCCGGCTGATGATATCGCTATGATAATATCTATAACTCTGAGGTTTATTCCATCATTCGCCGACGAGGCGGAGCGGATAATGAAAGCGCAGAAAGCGCGTGGCGCTGACTTTGGCAGCGGGAGCATGATCTCAAGAGTCCGCTCAATAATGCCGGTGACCATACCTCTTTTTATAAGCGTTTTCCGGCGGGCAGATGAGCTTTCGCTCGCAATGGATGCGCGGTGCTACGGCAAAGGAGTCAGAAATCCGCGCAAAAAGTTCTTTTTTGGCAGAACAGACGCGTATTTTTCACTAATAATGATAATTTTCTGCGGTTTTTTAGCAATTATCGAATTTTTTAATTGAATTTTGACGAAAGTAATGATATAATGAATATTAGATTGAATTTACAGTTTGACGGAACAAATTACCACGGCTGGCAGATACAGCCCGGAAAGCCCACGGTACAGGGCACGCTAAAGGCGGCGCTTGAGAAGATCACAAAAAAATCCGTTTCCCCTATCGGCTGCGGACGAACTGATTCGGGCGTGCATGCCTCATTTTATACTGTGAGCTTTCGCTCGGACGCCTCCATACCGGTTGAGAGGCTGCCTTATGCTCTCAACTCGATCCTGCCTGAGGACATACGCTGCACAGGGGCAGAATGCGCGGCGGAGGATTTCAAGGCTAACGCCTCGGCAAGGGCAAAATGCTACAGATATACGATAGACAACTCGGTTTTCGGGAATGTGTTCCTGTCAAGATACGCATGGCATTACAAGCATCCGCTTGACGTCCGCGCCATGCAAAAGGCGGCAACGGCATTTGAGGGCACTCATGATTTTATAGGCTTTGCCGCAAGCGGATTCTCGGTAAAAACCACTATCCGCACGATCTACAGCATAGATATAGATAAGAATGACAGCGTTATAACCATAGATGTTACCGGTAACGGCTTTCTGTACAACATGGTACGGATAATCACCGGTACTCTTGTATATGTGGGCGGCGGTCGTATTGCTGCCGATGATATGGCAGACATAATAGCCTCCCGCAGCAGGGACAGAGCCGGGATAACCGCTCCGGCAAAAGGATTATGTCTTCGTAATGTATTTTATTGAGGAGGATTTTATTGATGGATGAAAATCGCGACAAGATCTTAAATGATCTTATAAAATATTACGACGGCGGAAATGCCGAAAAAGAGAAAAAAGCCGAGGAGGCAAAGGAATACTACGGCGATGAACAGAATAAGCCCGAAGAAAGCATGGGCGACACCAGAGTCATAGCTCCTGCGCAGCCCGACAGGACGATAGTTCCGCCGCCGGAGGAGCCTGCAGCTGAAACAGAGAATACAGATTCGGCTCTCAGCGGCGAGACCGTGCGCATAGCTCCCCCATCGCAGCCGGAAAAGCCGACTGAACCCGTGGAGGAGGTGCTTGGCAGTCTGGGACTTGACGGTCTGCCTGTTAACAACAACGCTCCGGCAAATGATGCCGCTAAACAGCCGGACACGGCTACTGAGAGCGAGTCCTCTTACAGCGAGGAGGACTATTTCTATGATGACGAATACTATGACGATGAGGATTACGATGACGAGGATTATGATGACGAAAGCTATTATGACGATGACAATGGGTATTCAGAATCAAATCATCGCCGTCCGAGAAAGGGTGTCTGGCACGCTCTTAAGCCGCTTTGGATAACTATGATAATAAGCGCCGTCGCTGTGCTTGGATTGCAGTTCTATATGACTGATACGGGCGTAATAGGAGCGTATAAGCGGAACTTTGAATACAATATGAATATGCTGCTTGATATGTTCGGCATCGATTTTGATTCAGATATAACCGCGCCGGTAACGGGCGACGATCTTGCAGACGGCTCACAGTCCTCAGCTGCTGAGCCGCTTGCGGACGAGGCATCGACCGGAGTACAGTATTCAAACGAGGGCATAGACAATGTAAGAGAGGAAGCGCCTTCACAGTACAGGACCGCAAAGGCTGAGACGGTGACGCTCCCTTTTGAGGAAGCAGGCAGTTCCGCATTCTCTGCATTTGATAACGGGGTTGTCTGCGCTAAATCAAATTACGTTTGCTATATAAATGCCTCAGGTCAGAAAAAATGGGAGCTGACCACATCTGTTCAGGATCCTCTGCTGAGCACATCAGGAAAATATATTGCCGTTGCGTCGGAAAAAGGCAACAAGCTAAGTCTGTATAAAGAAAATAAGCTTCAATACGATATGGACATACCTAACAAGATAATCTCTTGTGACGTATCGTCTGCCGGTGATGTAGTGCTCGTTACCGAGAAAGCAGCCTACAAAGGCGCGGTTACAGTCATAAACAAGCATGGAGAGGAGATCTTTTCATGGTCGTCCGGCGTGAACTATATAACCGATGCCTCGATACTCAAAACAAGAGTTGTGGCAGTCTCGCTCGTCAATGTAGATGCCGAGGTGAACTCATATATTATGATGTTTGATGTAAAATCTTCAGATCCGTTCGCGGGCGTAGAATTGCAGAATACGCTCATTTTTAATGTCTTCAATAACGGAAAAAGCATTTACGGCTCAGGCGACAACAGTATTTCTGCCATAAATCAGTATGGCGACATGGCATATGACAAGAGATTTGACGATGTTTACCTGACGCACACCGCAAACGATGAGAATGGAAACAGACTTCTTTCCTTCACTCAGGACAACATCCCTGTGCTGAATATGTATGATAAACACGGCGAGCTCACAAGCACTCTCGCTATAGAGAACGCCCCTGACTTTATCGATATATACGGCTCGACGATAATTTACAACAACAGACGCGACATCATCTGCGGAAAGGAAACTGACGAGATAAAGACCTGCTATACCGCGCCAATGGAAATAAATGATCTTATCCTTCTGAACAGTAAAACATATATGATCATTTACGCCAACAGCCTTGAGATAGTAAGGATCTGACCGTCAAAATAACAGGTATTATGGGTAATTATATGATCTTAGATCTGATATTATGCGCGGCGCTTATCGCCGCGTTCATTATAGGATACAAACGCGGGTTCCTGCGCACAGCCTGGAGTATTTCAGCGTTGATAATAGCTGTGGCGCTGACTGCATTTTTAAGACCGTATGCGGCGGAGCTTTTTGAAAAGTCCGCGCTGAATTCATTCATCAGCGACAATGTATATGACACCGTCTACGCGAATATCCCCGACAGCATAACAGAGCAGGAGGACAGCACTGAGCTGCTTGACTCTCTGTATTTCCTGCCGGAAAAATATTCAAACAGCGTTTCCGAAAATCTTTCAGGCGCGGCAGAGCTTACAGCAGGCGCTGTTTCTGAAAGCATAGCGTCAGTCGTTACCGGCATAGCGGCGACTATATTTTTATTCATAGTTATAAGGTTCGCGCTGGCTCTGCTCTATTCGGCGCTGAAAATAATCTTTTCATTCCCCGTGCTTGACCAGACAAACAGGCTCGCGGGCGGGATCGTTCAGCTTATCATAGCATTAGCCGCAGTATACACCATACTCGCCGTCGCAGCGGTAACCGGTACTGATATTTTCGGGGATACTATCCTTTGCAGATTTTTATATGAGAATAATCTCCTGCTTGCCGCTATGGGCATATAAATCGCTATTGACATATGTTTTTAGCTGTGTTAAAATATATTCAATATTTTGTATTATTTAAGTATATCTTGCGCCGCGCCGCTATGACGGCAGACGCGTTAATTATATGGAGGTAATTATCATGTATAGTGATATAGTAAAAAAAGGCGTGGAAAAAACGCCGCACCGCTCGCTTTTAAAGGCGTCCGGACTTACAGATGAAGAGATCTCACGCCCGCTTATAGGCGTTGTATCGTCGAAGAACGAGATCATTCCCGGTCACGTTCATCTTGACAAGATAGCAGACGCTGTAAAAGCCGGCGTAAGGCTTGCAGGCGGCACACCGCTCGAATTCCCGTCCATCGGCGTATGCGACGGCATAGCTATGGGTCATGTTGGTATGAAATACTCTCTCGCCTCGCGCGAGCTTATAGCTGATTCGATCGAGTCAATGGCTATAGCTCACGGTCTTGACGCGCTTGTACTCATCCCGAACTGCGACAAGATAGTTCCGGGCATGCTCATCGCCGCTGCAAGACTTAATATACCGGCTATAGTATGCTCGGGCGGTCCGATGCTTTCGATCAATTACAAGGGCAAATTCCGTGATCTTAACACCACCTTTGAGGCTGTTGGAGCTTTCAAGGCAGGTACTATAGATGAAGATGAGCTGCTCGCACTTGAGGAATCGGCATGTCCTTCCTGCGGTTCATGCTCAGGTATGTTCACAGCCAACTCAATGAACTGCCTCTGCGAGGTGCTTGGCATGGCTCTTCCCGGCAACGGAACAATTCCGGCTGTTTATTCTGAAAGAATAAGACTTGCAAAGCAGGCGGGCATGAAGATAATGGAGCTGCTTGAAAAGAATATACGCCCGCGCGACATCATCACACCGGATTCAATATATAACGCACTCAGAGTTGATATGGCTCTGGGCTGCTCCACAAACTCAATGCTCCATCTTCCGGCTATAGCGTATGAGGCTAAGGCTCCTATATCTCTCGACTACGCAAACGATATAAGCGCCGTTACGCCTAACCTCTGCCATCTTGCACCGGCAGGCGAACACCACGTTCAGGATCTCTACGCCGCAGGCGGCGTTACAGCTGTTATGAACGAGCTTGCCAAGGCAGATCTCTTAAAGCTCGACACTATAACCGTTACAGGCAAGACACAGGGTGAAAACATTGCAGGACATGAGGTAAAGGATCATTCGGTCATCCGTCCTCTTTCCGACCCGTATTCACAGACAGGCGGTATAGCTGTGCTCAAGGGTAACCTTGCAGTTGACGGCTCAGTTGTAAAGAGAAGCGCAGTAGCTCCCGAGATGCTCAAGCACGAGGGTCCGGCTAAGGTATTCGACAGCGAGGATGAGGCTATCGAGGCTATATACAACGGAAAGATAGTATCAGGCGACGTTGTTGTTATCCGCTACGAGGGTCCTAAGGGCGGACCGGGTATGCGCGAAATGCTCTCGCCCACATCGGCTATATGCGGAATGGGACTTGACAAGGAGGTTGCCCTTATAACAGACGGACGTTTCTCCGGCGCTACTCGCGGAGCGGCTATAGGCCACGTTTCACCTGAGGCTGTAGAGGGCGGTCCTATCGCCTTTGTTAAGGACGGAGACATAATAGAAATAGATATAAACAACTGCGTGCTCAACGTAAAGGTTTCCGACGAGGAAATGGCTAAGCGCCGCGAGGGCTGGAAGCCAAATGAGCCTAAGGTAAAGACAGGCTATTTAAGACGTTATTCAAAGCTCGTGTCCTCAGCTATGCAGGGCGCAGTAATGCTTGACGACTGATAATCATTACTTATACTAAAAACTGCTGAAAACTCTTTAGGTTTGCAGCAGTTTTCTTTTTTGTTCACAAAAAATTAAAAATAAAATTCACAAGGTACCTTTACAATTTTGTTTCTTTGTGCTATACTCTAATTGCAAGGTACCTTATGAATACGCCTGAACGGTTCACCCCTGTGCCTTGCGAGTTAATACCAACAGATCCGGCTGAATATATCAGCAGGGTTATTTGAACGGAGGATATGATCATGGAAGATAAATATACACACTGCCCAGGCTGCGGCAGACACTGCCCGGCAGATTCACTCAGCTGTGAACGAGGCAAAAGAATAATGGCTGCGCTCAGCGCAGAGGACAGCGGAGGGTTCAGAAAGCTCTATGACAGCATAGACGAGGCGGAACAGGCTGAAAGCATGGACATACGCGAAAAACACGGCTGCAAAAACGGCATGCGCGGTCATTGCGGACATCATGAAGGGAACTGCGCTCACAGAGGAGGTACTGAACACGAGGGCATGCGCTGCGCTCACCACGAGGATCCCGAACACAGGGGCATGCGCTGCGCTCACCACGAGGATCCCGAACACAGGGGCATGCGCTGCTCACATCACGAGGATCCCGAACACAGGGGCATGCGCTGCGCTCACCACGAGGATCCCGGACACGGTGCGCACAGAAAGGGCTGCCCTGCCAGAAAGCATCGCCATCCTGAGCCGGACGAGAATGCTCCTATAGAACAAAAGCTGCTGTTCAAGCTCCACAAATGTATACACTATCTCCATTCCGGCGCGCACGGCAGAGCCGGTCAGGAGAAAATAATCTCAATGCTTAATGAACACGGCAAAATGACGCAGCGCGAGCTGACAGAGCTTGCCGGAGTGCGTTCAGCCTCAATAAGCGAGGTGCTATCAAAGCTGGAGCGCCGCGGCATGATAGAGCGCACACGAAACGAGGAGGACAGACGCAATATAGACGTTCACCTGACCGGATCAAGAAAAGCCATGTCCGACTCACATAAGCCGCACATGAGCGACAAGGAGCTGTTCTCATGTCTTTCAGATGATGAAATGGATACTCTCCTTTCAATACTCGACAAGCTCATATCACACTGGAGCAGCGGAGAATGATCAATAAAGCTAAACAGAAAAGCCAAACAGAGCCGCAAAAGCCAGCCATTCCCCGGAACAGTCTCCACACTGTTTCAGGGCGGCGCTTACCGCGGCTCTTTTATAGTATCCGCCAGTCATTAGCACGGTGGAGATGCGGGCAGTTGATATCTGCCCCTACAAGAGATCGGAAAGCTGTCAATTGCCTGTATAACAGATATGCAAACCCCAATATTTATTAATGAACCCAAATATTCTCTCCCATAAAACCCCAAAGCTTGATATTATAAGCGCCATAACCGCTATCCCCGCCGAAAATATCTGTCCCTTGTATTCCGAAAGACCTTTCGCAGAGAGGCTTTAGAAAAATAGTACAGAGCGAAACAAACGACCGCAGCCAACTTATACTTCAGCCCCATCAGTATATCAGACAAATCTCACCCTATAGTCCTTCATCAGAGTATTCACCTGCACAAGGAAACCTATAAACTGTGGGCCTGCCATTAGCTGACCGAAAAACGGTCTGCCATAGTCAAATTCGCCGCTGATAATTTCATACAGCCTGCCGCGGTCGCAAACAGCGAGCAGCGGAGATGACGGATCATCCGTTATGCTCTTTAACCTCGCCTTAATATCCGCCTCATAATAAGGATTGTGCGTTTTAGGATACGGGCTCTTTTTCCTCAATCGTATATCCTCCGGCAATATTCCTTTTGCCGCCTCACGCAGTATATTCTTCGACACATTATCCCTGTTCTTCATCTCCCACGGTATGTTCCATACATATTCCACTATCCTGTGATCGCAGAACGGTACTCTGACCTCAAGCCCCGATGCCATGCTCATTCTATCCTTTCTATCAAGCAGATTTGTCATGAACCAGCATATATTGAGCCACGATATCTCGCGCCTCCGCTTTTCCTCCGCGCTGTCGCCGTCATACACAGGCGTTTTGCTTATGGATTCCTCATACCTCATTCGCGAGTAGCCGTCCAGATCAAGCGTTCTTCTGACAGAATCGCCGAGCACCGCCTTCCTCATGCTCAGATCATAGCACCACGGAAACGCCGGGGTCTTGAAAGCGTGCTCATCTCTGAACCACGGATAGCCGCCGAATATCTCATCAGAGCATTCGCCCGAAAGCACCACTGTATGGCGTTTCTTTACCTCGCGGCAGAAATAGAGCAGCGATGAATCACAGTCTGCCATACCGGGCAGATCCTTCGCGTACAGCGCCTCATCAAGCAGTCCTGTAAGCGCGGCGTTGGGACAGACAAGATATGTGTGCTCTGTATTGAACGCCTCCGCCATCTTCGGCACCCACTCTGAGTCGCTGTCAGGCTGAAATTTACTTTTCTTGAAGTATTTCCCGTTGCCCTCATAGTCAAAAGAATATGTACTTAACTGTCTGCCCCGCTTTTTGAACTCAATAGCCGCGGCGGCAGTTATAAAGCTCGAATCCAGACCGCCCGAAAGGAATGTGGCTATAGGTACATCTGAAACAAGCTGCCTCTTTATAGAGTCTGTAACAAGCTCCCTTACCCTTTCTATCGTATCCTCATAGCTGTCGGTATGCTCGCGGCTTTCAAGACGCCAGTAATGCTCCTCTCTTATCCCCGATCTGCTTATATACATGCAGCAGCCCGGCTCAAGCTCCTTTATTCCCCTGAACACACCGCATCCGGGCGTTCTTGCCGGGCTTATAGCAAACAGCTCGCATAATCCCTCAGAATCAAGCTCAGGCTCTATGCCGGGATATTCAAACAGCGATTTTACCTCGGATGCGAACACGAACGCGCCGTTTTTCTCACTGTAAAACAGAGGCTTTACTCCGAACCTATCTCGGCAGAGAAACACGCGTTGACGCATTGAATCATATACAGCAAACGCAAATATACCGTTGAGCTTAGACGCGCACGCCGCTCCGTAATGGATATATGTATACAGCAGTACCTCTGTATCCGATCCGGTCTCAAACTCATAGCCGCTGCGCTCCAGTTCCGCGCGCAGTTCGCCCGAATTATACAGCTCGCCGTTATATGCTATCACAAACTCATATCCGGCACAAACTCTCTTCATCGGCTGTCTGCCTCGCTCCACGTCTATTACCGCGAGCCGCCTGTGACCAAGCACCGCGTGCTCGCCCACCCATACGCCTCCGTCATCCGGTCCTCGACTCCTGAGCCTCTCCGCCATTCGCGCGGCAAGCTCTCTTTCCTCTCGCTCCGAAATCATATAGTTCCTTTTATAATCAATATATCCGCATATACCGCACATAATATCACTCTCCCGCATATCCAATTATTATTGTTCTTCTGTATAGTATTCAGCCGACGCGCCCGGCGTTACACATAAAAAAAGCGGCGTCGGATCACTCCGACACCGCCGCACGCCTTAACGGCTTATTACACATATTTCCTGAGCTGCTTTAACGCCGACTTTTCAAGACGCGACACCTGCGCCTGAGATATTCCTATTTCGCTTGCCACCTCCATCTGCGTTCTGCCTCTGAAAAACCTGAGGTCAAGTATATGCTTTTCCCTGTCGGTAAGATGTTTCATAGCCTCGTTTATAGCTATGCTCTCAAGCCAGTTGGAATCGGTATTTTTTGTGTCCCTTACCTGATCCATGACATATATCGCCTCGCCGCCGTCATGATACACCGGCTCATAAAGCGAGACCGGATCGGCTATAGCGTCAAGCGCAAAAACTATCTCCTCCTTAGGTATATCAAGCTCCCTTGCCAATTCAGCTATCGTTGGCTCCTTTGAGTGCGCGTTTATAAACCTCTCCTTGGCTCTCAGCGCCTTGTATGCGGTATCCTTCAGAGAACGGCTCACTCGGATAGGCCCTTCGTCTCTTAGGAAACGCCTTACCTCTCCTATTATCATCGGCACGGCATACGTGGAAAATTGTACTCCTACACTCGTATCAAAATTATCTATCGCCTTTATAAGACCTATACAGCCGACCTGAAACAGATCGTCAGGATTTTCGCCCCGGTTTGAAAACCGCTGTATAACACTCAGCACCAGACGCAGATTTCCCTTTATAAATGTATCGCGCGCATTCATGTCCCCTTGTTTTATTCTCTCAAAAAGCTCATCCTTTTCCTTTTTGGTCAGAACAGGAAGTGTCGATGTGTTTACACCGCAGATCTCCACCTTGTTTGTCATAGCATTTCCTCCTTTAGTGTCACCGCCGGCGGCGGCTATGTACGCTATGACATTTTAGCTCAGCTCATCCTTACTATCTCTTTTTTCAGTCTTTTTATTATCCTCTTTTCAAGCCTTGATATATACGATTGAGATATACCCATCATATCCGCAACCTCCTTCTGTGTTTTCGTCTTTCCGCTGCCCAGCCCGAAACGCAGCACCATTATTTCTTTTTCACGCTTTGACAGCATATCGAGCGCGCTGCGCAGCAGACTTTTGTCTACCTCCTCCTCTATACCGCGGCAGATAACGTCGTTATCAGTCCCGAGTATATCCGACAGCAGCAGCTCATTGCCGTCCCAGTCAACATTGAGCGGCTCGTCGATAGACACCTCTGTGCGTCTGCCCGAATTTTTGCGCAGATACATAAGTATCTCGTTTTCTATACACCTTGACGCGTATGTAGCAAGCTTTATATTTTTATCCGGCTTGAACGTGTTTATCGACTTTATAAGACCTATTGTTCCTATTGATATGAGATCCTCTACATTTATGCCTGTATTCTCAAATTTGCGCGCTATATAAACCACTAATCTCAGATTGCGCTCTGTAAGCTCGCTCTTAACTGAATTATCCCCATTTTCGAGCTTTTTTATCAAAAATTCCTCCTCTTCCCGCGACAGCGGCGGCGGCAGTACATCCGCTCCACAGATGTAAAACACATCGGCGTCCCCATCCCTTTCGGTTCTGATACAGATAAATTTCTTTGTTATTTCTTTAAAAAATCCCATTAATTCAGACTCCTTTCACTGTCGCGACGCTTACGCCGCCTGCAAATATTTCCTGCTTCAAGGGAACGCCCTTTTATCCTAAATCAACAGCCGCTATTCCCCTATAATGCCCTTGTACTGTCCGGCAAAGCTCCGTTCTGCCACAGCCGCCGACACCTCCTTAAGCTCTCCATCTATCCTGCAAACGTCAGGCTCAAAAACAGGCGCGGCTCCGTTTTTACCTATAGTTCTGTAAAACACAAAATCTGATGCCTGATCTTTGTACTCCTCATATGTCATACATGGAAACAGCTCCTCTACCGCCTTCCATTCCGCTATCAGTACCGGCTTGCCGCGGTGCTTGAGCAGATTCCCGCTGTCATATAAAACGCGGAAACGCGTTTCCCTGTTATTGTACCTGATATATACGTTTCTTATCCTGCTTGAGTTGGCTGTCACTTTTTTTGCTATCAGCAGCAGAGGATAAGAAAACAGATATAAGAGCAGCAGCGGCAGCTCCGGCGCGAACAACGTTATCCTGAGCGCTGCCAGCTTCGCGTTTGCTCCCAAAACAGATGACGCAATAAGAGTTATGCCCTCAGCAAACACTGTCATCAGCATAACTCTGAACGCATGCAGCATAAGCTTGTGTCTGCCAAACGCTATAAATACCATTGCTAAGAGCATCGCCGCTCTTAATACTGCCGGTATATCCCACACAGCCTCGCACACAGCGTAAATACCGCCGGCAGACGATGCAATAGCAAGCCTTGCATATGATCTCTTGATCCCGAATATCGCCGTGTATGCCAACAGCAAGAGCATATTCGATATAAAATTAACTGCAAAAAGCTCATCAGCATAGATCGTCATTGCCAGCACCCCGATAGATTTTGTGTTTATATTATACTACTTGCCACTGTCACAATTTGCAGAAACCGGTTGTCGAATCAGTTAAATTTCACGACAAAAAGCAACAAAAAAGCGCCTTGACGGCGCAAAAAAAACAGCGGCGCATTTGCGCCGCTGAAAAACTATATGCTAATTTATTATTTAATAATAAATGAATCAATCTCTGCCATAAATGCGTCAGCATCGTCGGTATGTACTTCAACCTTTATCGGCTTTGACAGGTCGAGGCTGAAGATACCCATTATTGACTTAGCGTCTACTACATATCTGCCTGATGTAAGGTCAACATCAAAATCATACTTGCTAACTGTGTTAACAAATTCCTTAACATCATTGATTGAGCTTAAAAGCATATTAAATGTTTTCATTAGACATTCCTCCTCATAATAATCAGGCATATAAATTTGACCTGATTTTCATCTTAGCCGTAAACCGACTATATATATATAATACAACTTTTTCCCGAATTAGTCAATACCTATTGCATTTTATATGAAAATTTTATATAATAGTGCTAACAAACAATTTTATTTATTGTTTAATCTGTCAACACGGAGGATTTATATGAAAACAGCTGCATTTTACACGCTCGGCTGTAAGGTGAACCAGTACGAAACAGAGGCTGTGGCGGAGCTTTTTGCCGATGCCGGATACACTGTTGTACCTTTTACAGACAAAGCGGATTGCTATATAATAAACACCTGTTCCGTCACATCTATGAGTGACAGGAAATCGCGCCAGATGATACGCCGCGCCCGGAAAACCAATCCCGGCGCGCTTATTGCCGTTATGGGCTGCTATTCTCAGACAGCGCCGGACGAGGTGCTGAAAATAGACGGCGTGAACCTGGTATTAGGTACGAAAGAAAAGGGCTCTGTAGTTCGTCTCATAGAAAATCTGAGCAACACAGACAAGCTCAACGCCGTTACCGATGTTCGCGACAGCCATACCTATGAGGAGCTTAAGATAAAACGCTGTCCCGGCCATACACGCGCCTATATAAAGATCCAGGACGGCTGCTCTCAGTTTTGCTCATACTGCATAATACCGTATGCCCGCGGTCCGATCAGGAGTCGGGCTGAGGCTGAAATAATAAATGAGGTAAGCTCGCTTGCCGCTGCCGGATACAAGGAGGTGATCCTCACAGGCATCCACGCCGCCTCATACGGCAAGGAGCTTGGCAATACCTCACTTGAACAGCTGCTCAACAAGCTTGAGGATATAGACGGGATAGAGCGCATACGCCTTTCATCTATAGAGCCTATGACGCTCAACCGCGGCTTTGTGGAAAAAATCAAAGACTGTAAAAAGCTGTGTCCGCACTTCCACATATCTCTGCAGTCAGGCTGCAATGAAACTCTAAAGCGCATGAATCGGCATTATACCACAGAGCAGTTCGCTGATGTTGTGGAGGGTCTGCGTGAAGCTTTCCCCGACTGCGCAATAACCACAGATATTATGGTCGGCTTTGCCGGAGAAACCGACGAGGAATTCAAAAAAACGCTTGAATTTGTAAAAAAAATAGCCTTTGCCGACGCCCATGTGTTCCAGTATTCGCAAAGACGCGGAACGCCTGCCGCAAGGCGTCCCGATCAGGTAAGCCCGGAGGTCAAAGAGGCTCGTTCAAAGGCTGTTATTGAGGAAACAGCACGCTCGAACAAGGAGTTCCTGCAAAAACACATTGGCAGAACCATGCGCGTTCTAATAGAAACAAGAGCGAAGGACGGGCTTTATGAGGGAAAAACCTCCAATTATATTACAGTTAAAACAGAGTCAGATACCGATATTTGCGGACAATTCAAGGAAATACTGCTTGAAAGAGAAGAAAACGGAATAATATTCGGAAAAACAGTTGACTAATCACAGTTTTTAGGTTACAATAATATATTGGTAGTGAATAATATATATGAAAAAATCAATTAGCCGCCATGCGTATCGATATATCTGTATCCGCCGCGGCACGGAGGTTTGAATATAATGGACAGCAAATTCAGTGGGATCAGGCATATGATCTCAGGTACTCCCCTTATAGAGATCATATTTGAATATAAGGGAAAGGAATATAAAATATACGCAAAAGCAGAATACTATAATCTCAGCGGCTCTATAAAGGACAGAGTAGCGTATTATATAATGAAAAAAGCGTATGAAAAAGGATCTATCCAGCCCGGAGACACCATCGTTGAGGCTACAAGCGGAAATACCGGCATAGCATTTTCAGCAATGGCTGCATATCTCGGTCATCCGATGGTAGTATATATGCCCGACTGGATGAGCGAGGAGCGGATCAAGATAATGCGCAGCTACGGCGCTGAGGTAAGGCTCGTTTCACATGAGGAGGGCGGTTTTCTCGGTTCAATAGCGAAATCAGAGGAGCTCGCAAAAAACGAGGGTGTTTTCCTGCCGGGTCAGTTCTCAAATTACGATAATGTTATAGCACATATTGAGGATACAGGCGCGGAAACGCTCGCTCAGCTTGAGCGTTTTGGCAAAACGCCCGACTGCGTTGTGGCAGGAGTAGGCACCGGCGGCACGATAATGGGACTTTCAGCTGCATTCAAGAAAGCTAATCCGAAATGTATAGCGCGCCCGCTCGAGCCGATAAACTCCCCCACCCTTTCAACAGGATTCAAAACAGGCAATCACAAGATAGCCGGTATAAGCGATGAATTTATCCCGTCGATCTGCAAGCTTGACGAGCTTGACAGCATCGTTTCGGTTGATGATATAGATTCTATCATAATGGCGCAAAAGCTCGCTTCTGAATTAGGCCTCGGCGTAGGCATATCCTCAGGCGCGAACTTCATTGGCTCTGTAATGTCGCTTGAGGCTCTCGGCGCTGACGCGTGCTGCGTCACGACCTTTGCCGATGACAATAAAAAATATCTCTCGACCGACTACGCATCTGTTTTCGAGCCTAAGGAAGAATATATCTCCACTCATGTAAAGCTTATCGGCGTAAACGTCGTCAGATAACGCTGCTGCGCACAATACTCAGGCAGACCGCGTTCTTTCGCCTGTTCTGCACTATTTTTCTGAATCCCGCGAGGCTGCTTCAAACTCGTTAAGTTTGCGGCAGTCTCGTCTTTTTATGAACGCTGAAGCCCTGATATATTTTTGAAATAGCAATCGAGAATAAACGAGATATTCAAAAAAAACAAGCGTTTTTTAAAGATAATTACCTTGTAAAATAATTTTTTCAAAAAAGGTATTGACAAATTGCCTGAAACATAGTAAAATAGTCAACGCAGGTTAAATAGAACCGTTGATTGATCTGCTTCCGGTCAATTTCAGCGCGAGCAAAGCTTAAAGCGAAATTGGGGTTAAAAAAGTTTCGGTACAATAGGCTCGGAGCTTTTTTAACCCACGCAAGCACGATCAATATATTAACGCATTTAGCGATCAATATTATATTATGGAGGAAAATATCATGAAGGCTAATTCAAGTTATTTGCAGAAGCCGGCAGAAGTTGAGAGAAAATGGTACATCATCGACGCTGCCAACAAGCCGCTCGGCCGTGTAGCCGCTGCTGCTGCAAGCATCTTAAGAGGAAAGCACCTTCCGACATTCACACCGAATGTTGACTGCGGTGATTTCGTTATAATCATCAACGCTGAAAAAGCAGTTCTCACAGGAAACAAGCTCAGCCAGAAGGTTCGTTACTACCACACAGGCTGGGTAGGCGGAATCAAGGAGATCCATTATGACAAGCTCATGAAGGAGAACCCTGAAAAGGCTATGTGGTACGCAGTAAACGGCATGCTCCCGAACAACAGCATCGGAAGAAAGGCTATCACAAGATTAAAGGTTTACAAGAACGATGTTCACGGCCATGAGGCTCAGAAGCCGGTAATGTGGACAGGCGAAATCAAATAAGGAGGATTTTAAGAATGGCAAACGTACAGTATTATGGTACAGGTAGAAGAAAATCATCCGTTGCAAGAGTTCGCTTGGTACCGGGCAACGGCAAGATCACAATAAACGGCAGAACTATCGACGAATACTTCGGTCTTGAGACACTCAAGCTCATCGTTCGTCAGCCGTTGGTACTTACAAAGACAATAGACAAGTTCGACGTTATCGTTAAGGTTGAAGGCGGCGGCTTCACAGGTCAGGCCGGCGCTATCCGTCACGGCATCTCAAGAGCTCTTCTTGAAGTAGACTCAGAGGCTTTCCGTGCAGACCTTAAGGCAGCAGGCTTCCTCACACGTGATTCACGTATGAAGGAAAGAAAGAAGTACGGTCTCAAAGCCGCACGTCGTGCTCCGCAGTTCAGCAAGAGATAATTTCTCTTTTAAAAATGCTTATAAACCCCGTAACCATACGGTTTGCGGGGTTTTCTTATACCTAAAAATCTCTGTCGTCTTTGACAAAATTTGACGGAATTTAACTCATTTTAAACCAATTTAGATGGGTTAAAAAATGGCTAAATTGTAAGC
>CALXSS010000038.1 GCA_944391225.1 uncultured Clostridia bacterium | reverse complement strand
AATGACTGGCGGATACTATCCGCCCCTACAACCCCAACATTTTAATATGAACCTTAAAAAAGAACAACATAACCAGACAGCGGGCGCGGGAATTATCAATCATTCCCACGCCCGCTTTTTAATTATTCCCGCTCGGCAGGAATATTATTTATTCCCCGTTATTCTTCCGGTTATATGCTCAGATATTTTTCCGATTATCGACAATATAGAGTCTGTATCCTTATCTATATTCTGAACGAAAGCATAATAACCGCCCTTGATCTGATATGTGAGCAAAACATCTATCTCAATATCGCCATTGAACTCAGGGTTTGTTTCATATACAAGCTCTTTTATCTGCTTTTCGATACCATCAATGAGCGAATTTTGCTGCCTGCCCGAAAACACTGTGTTTATCAAAGCGTGATTAGAATAGAACGCGTGCGCCAGCTCCTTTACAAAACGCTTAGGATCTGATACCACAGTGTCGGGGTGCTCAATGCTGCACATAATATTTTTTACTATTTCCCTTTCGAGCGCGTCTGACAGATCATAAATATCCTTATAGTGAAGATAGAATGTCGCCTTATTTATCTGCGCCTCTGCCGCAAGCTCCTTGATCGTTATTTTTTCTAACGCCTTATGAGAGCGCAGCTTTAAAAAGGCGTTTATGATATTATTCCTTGTTCTTTTTACTCTCAGATCCATATTCTCCTCCGTGAAATCAACAATTATAGATTATAGTTGTATAACAGACTATAATTAATTAATGACGATTGATTAATACAATGCTCCATGCTATAATCAATTATAGCATAATTTACGACTACAGTCAATAAACAGGAGTGATAAGCGATGGACATGTATGGTTTTTATACCGGAAAGATATTTAACGCGCATGAGTATCTCGGAGCGCATTTAGAAAACGGCGGCTGCGTATTCAGAGTATTTGCACCGGGGGCTGACAGGATAGAGGTCACAGGAGATTTCGGCACATATGAAATGAACAAGATATATGACGGCAACTTTTACGAGGCTCACGTTGACGGAGCTAACAGGGGCATGAAATATATGTACAGGATATACAGCGGCGGCGGATATACTGACCACTGCGACATATACGGCTATGGAATGGAGCTGAGACCCGGCTCAGGCTCAATTATCTGCGATCTGTCAGAATACAGGTTCAGCGATGACAAATGGATGCGTTCGCGCAGCGACTGCCGCAGGAGGGCGCTCAATATCTATGAGCTGCACCTCGGCTCATGGAAACGCAAAGCGGACGGCAGCTTTTATTCATATGATGAGCTCGCGCCAATGCTCGCCGATCATCTTGAGGAGGCAGGCTACAACTATGTGGAATTTCTGCCGCTTTGCGAGCACCCATGTGATGAATCCTGGGGCTATCAGAACACGGGCTTTTTCGCCCCCACCTCTCGCTACGGCAGCGCCGCGCAGCTCAAAAAAATGATTGATATTCTCCACAACAGAGGCATAGGCGTGATAATGGACTTTGTGCCTGTGCATTTTGCAAACGACAGCTATGGTCTGCGTGATTTTGACGGAACGGCGCTTTATGAATACCCGCACACAGATGTCGGACTGAGCGAATGGGGCAGCTGCAATTTCAATCATTCCCGCGGCGAGGTGCGCAGCTTTTTACAGTCCTGCGCCTTTCACTGGCTGAATGAGTTCCATATTGACGGGCTGAGAATGGATGCGATAAGCCGTATAATATACTGGCAGGGCGACGAGCGGCGCGGCGTGAACTCAAACGGAACAGAATTTCTCAGATATATGAACAGCGGCTTAAAAAAGCAATTTCCCGGCTGCATGCTTATAGCGGAGGATTCGACCGATTACCGCGGAACAACTCTTGATACCGGCAGCGGCGGACTTGGGTTTGATTATAAGTGGGATATGGGATATATGAACGATACGCTGAACTATTTCCGAACCGCGCCGCAGTACAGATTTGACAACTATCACAAGCTGACCTTTTCCATGATGTATTATTACAATGAAAGATATATGCTCCCGTTCTCTCATGATGAGAACGTGCACGGCAAAGCCACGATAATGCAGAAGATGAGCGGTGATTATGATGACAAATTCCCTCAGGCGCGGGCTTTATATCTTTACATATATGCTCATCCCGGGAAAAAGCTTGTGTTCATGGGCAGTGAATTAGGGCAGCTGCGCGAGTGGGACGAAAAGCGCGGTCAGGATTTTGAAATACTCAGCTATCCCATACACGCGGGTTTCTTTTCCTATATAAAAACACTGAATCATCTGTATCTCAGGCACAAGTCTCTTTTTGAAAACGATTATGATCCAAAATCCTTCAAATGGCTTGAATGCAGCGCGAATCAGGGCTGTATATATGCTTTCGCGCGCAGGAGCGGAAAGGAAACGCTCGCCGCATTTTTCAACCTCAGCGACAACGAGCAGGCATATGATATGCCGCTGTCAGGCGAAATACTGATAAATACCGACTGGAATATATATGGGGGCGGTCAGGAAGTGAATAAAAAGCTCAGCCGCGCAAAGACATTACTGCCGCGCTATTCCGGAATACTCGTAAAAACAGCCGACGAGCTTTTCTGATACCAAATAAAAATCTGCGCTTGAAATATTCTTAAAAATGCTGTATAATTAATAATAGTATTGAGCATGTGACTGTGACAAAATGAACATACAGCGTTGGGCAAAGCGGCTCACCGCTCTGTCCGCTCGCGATATTTTTCAAAGGTCTTTGTTCAGACAGCTGTATTTTCAGGTTACAGCCGCAAAAAAACATGAAAAGAGGTAAAGCAATGATAAACGCAGAGGATTTTGACAAGGTTGAGGTACGGGTCGGAACGATAACAGAGGTTTCCATCAACAAAAAGGCAAGAAAACCAGCATATAAGCTCAAGGTGGATCTCGGAGAAGAAATAGGAATTAAGACCTCCTCGGCACAGATAACAGAGCTGTACAGCCCGGAGGATCTGATAGGCACACAGGCGGTATTCTGCGTGAATCTCACGCCGATGCACATAGGCTCGGTAAAAAGCGAGGTGCGCATACTCGGTTCTGATTCTTCGCAGGGCGTAGTGCTGCTGCGTCCCACAGAGCCGGTAAAAAACGGAGACAGGATATTTTAAAGATCCTTTAATAAATATTGGGGTTTTCATATCTGTTATACGGGCTATTGACAGCTTTCCGATTTCTTGTAGGGGCAGATATTATCTGCCCGCATTCCCGCCGCGATAATGGCTGGCGGATACTATCCGCCCCTGCTGCCACAACATTTTAATATGAACCATTTTAAAAAGGCAGCCGACCATTTTTACTGCATTTCTTCAATGATATCCTTAAAAGTTATGCTGCCAAGCTCTTTTTTTATCATCTGCTGAACGCTCATAAGCTTATGCTTAACGGCGCATTTTTCTGTATTTGTGCAGCATTCTCCGCGTGTAAGACATATATTTATAGCTATCTCCCCGTCAATCGTCTCTATAATATCGAGAAGCGATATATCTTCCGGTGCTTTATTCAGCATATATCCGCCATTAACTCCCCTAAAGGACTTGAGATATCCTGCCTGAACGATCTTTCTGAGTATTTTAAGTGTAAATCTGTACGGTATGCCATTCTTCTCCGCTATCAGCTTAGCCTCCATCTGTGTCCCGCTTTTTGCAAGCATAGCCACGATCCTCAGAGCATAATCCGCTTCTTTTGTGATCTTCATTTTTCTGCTTTTATCTCCTTTCATTCCCCAAAATAAGATAAGTATTTATTATATTGATTCCAAGCTACGCTCGCCCATTACCGCTCTGATGCTTTCTGAAAAGCTCCAATATCTCAGCAGCATACGATTCAGGGTCTCTGCCATCTGTTACATGTATAGAATGGTCACAATCAGCGTAAAACGGCTTGCGCTGTTCAAATCTTGCTCGTATCTCCTCTGTTTCACTATCCTTAAGCAGAGGTCTTGTGCCGCGCGCGGCTTCAAGTCTGCTCAGGATCACTTCAAAATCAGGATCAAGATTAAAAATAATGCCATTAGAACGCAAAGCCTGCATATTTTCCTTGTTCAGCGGAACTCCGCCGCCAGTGGAGATCACACAATTATCCATATTCGATATTTCGGTTATTATGCTGTGCTCTAACTTTCTGAACGCGTTTTCTCCGCGCTGTTCAAATATATCGTTAATAGACATTCCTGAACGCCTTACTGCCATTTCATCAGTATCTATTAGCCTCATACCCGAAATACGCGCAATTTCCTCAGATATTGAGGTCTTACCTGACGCCATGAATCCTGTCAAGACTATATTCACGCGCCAAACACCTCTTTTCTGATGCGCTCAGCCATATCCTGCGGGAGCTTTACGCCCGTAAAGAGCTCGTAAGCTATTACGCCCTGGTATATGAGCATGTCAAGCCCGTTGAGTATCTTTGCGCCGCGCTTTTTTGCCTCTTTGAGGAAAAGCGTTTCAGACGGATTGTATATCATATCAACAGCGGCGCAGCCAGGCTTTATAAAATCAAGTCCATTTATCGCCTCGATAGAATCGATAGGCAGAGCGTCCTCCTGCGGTTCCATACCCGCAGAGGTGGTGTTTATTACAATATCATATCCATTCGGGTCAAATTCTGTCTGAACCTTAAAGCCCATGGTCTTATATAGCTCCTCTGACAGCTTCACAGCTTTTTCCATGGTTCTGTTCACAACCGTCACAGACGCGGGTTTTGCCTGTATAAGTCTTACAAGAGTGGGTCTCACAACACCGCCGCAGCCCATGATCAAGACTCTGCTTCCGCTCACCTCAATACCGGCGTTCACAAGAGCCTCATAAAACCCGTCGCTGTCGGTATTATATCCATAGAGCACACCCTCGCGGTTAACTACTGTATTTACTGATCCCAGCAGCCGCGCCTGTTCGGAAATAACATCAAGATATTTCATCACCTCGCGCTTATGCGGAGCCGTGACATTATAGCCCCTTATGCCGAGCGCGCGCATGCCCGCAATAGCATCGGCAAGAAAGTGGGGCTCTACATTATATGCGCAATATATGTAATCCTCATTCATCTCAGACGATATATAGTTATGCATCGCCGGCGAAAAGCTGTGCTCCGCCGGGCAGCCTATTATTCCCAGCTGTTTAGTATGTGATGTTACATTATTCAACAAGATCACCTCAAAAAATCCGTATATGTTAATGATTATATCACAGTCGCTGGCAGTTTTCAAGCGAATTTTCAAAATTCGGCGCTTTTTGAAAAAATTCCTTAGTATTCATTGAGCTGAACGACAGCCTGGCATTGCAGTATTTGTAAACGAACTGCAGTTTTAATAAAAAAATCGCCGATAGCTCTTGAAAAAAACGCCGATACGTGATATACTTAGCTTAACAATTCAGATCGAAAAAACCAAATGAAAGGACGTGATCTTATGATGGATCTGGGAACAGGATTAAAGAGGATCTTTCTTGCCGGTGTTGGAGCAATAGCAACTACTGCCGAAAAATCCAAGGAGCTTGTTGACGAGCTCGTACAAAAGGGAGAGCTTACCGTTGAGCAGGGCAAGGTCCTAAACGAGGAGCTTAAGCAGAACATAACTGAAAAGGTTTCAAAAACTGCGGAAATAATACAGCCGCATGAATCCGCATCAAAGATAGCGGACAGAATGGAACAGATGACGCCGGAGGAGCTTGAGCTTCTGAAAGCAAAGCTTGCGGAAATTGAAGCCGCAGGCACAGATAACGAGACGGAAAATGCCGATGAATGATCGGTCGCAGGGGCTGTATCAAACCAACTGAGTTTATACAGCCCCTTATTTTATACACATACAGGCGGTGAGTTAACATGCACAGAGAAAAGCACAGGGATTCGAGAATACTTGAAATGATAGGCGTGCTGCGCAAGAATGATATTGCCCACGGAATAACACCTAAAAAGCTCAGACGGATATGCGAGGATCTTGGTCCAACGTTCGTTAAGCTTGGGCAGATGATGTCTATGCGGGCAGACCTGCTGCCCTCAGCATACTGCGACGAGCTTGCAAAGCTGAGAACACACGCTATGCCTCTCCCATTTTCTGTTGTTAAGCAGGTCATAAACGAGGAGTACGGTATACGCGATTATCATACGGTATTTGAATCTATAGATGAAACGGTGCTCGGATCGGCATCTATTGCGCAGGTATACAGAGCGGTATTAAAGGACGGCAAGCCTGTAGTTATCAAGATACAACGTCCCGGCATAAAAGAAACAATGGGCAGAGACGTTGCGATATTGAGAAAAGCAATATCTCTTATAAAGCTCGCGCCCGCTCTTGGCGATCCTCTCGACTTTAAGGTCATTCTTGAGGAAATGTGGCTTACCGCTCAGCAGGAAATGGATTTTCTTATAGAGGAATCACATCTTGAGGAATTTGCGCGTCTGAACAGCGAGCTCGTATACATAGGCGTTCCTGCCGTTGAAAAGCATCTAACCACCTCCAAAATACTTGTTATGGAATATATTGAGGGAATATACATAGATAACAAGGAAAAGCTTACAGAGCAGGGTTATGATTTCAGGGACATTGCTGAAAAGCTTGCTGAAAACTACTCCAAGCAGGTGCTTGACGATGGATTTTTTCACGCCGATCCTCACCCCGGCAACATAGTGATACGCGGCGGAAAAATAATGTGGTTCGACCTCGGAATGATGGGGCGGCTATCACAGCATGACCGCGAGATGTTTGTATCGGCTATAAAGGCGGTTATACGCAATGATGTGCTGGAGCTGAAAAACATAATGCTTTCCTTGGGCGTTATACGCGGAAAGATAAATCACTCCGCGCTGTACAGCGATATTGACCTGATGCTAACAAAATATGCTAAGGCGGAGCTTTCAACCATAAATCTTGGCGTGTTTCTTACCGAGCTAATAGATCTTGTAAACCATCATCATATAGGACTGCCCTACGGTTTTTCCATGCTTGGCAGAGGAATTATGACTATTGAGGGTGTTCTGGCAGAGCTTGCGCCATCGCTCAACTTTATTGAGATAATAGCTCTGCATCTTTCAGGCAAGGAGATAGATATTCAGAAGGAGCTGCGCGAGATAGGATTGACGGCATTCTCGTCGCTTAAAAAGGGTGTTAAGATACCTTCATATCTTTCCGATGTGCTTAAAATGACGGTTAAAGGTCAAACAAAGGTAAATCTGGAGCTGACCGGCTCAGAAGAACCGCTCAGGAAGCTCGACTCGATGATGAACAAGCTTATAACAGCCGTTATCTGCGCCGGGCTGCTTGTTGGATCAAGTCTTATATGCACCACCGATATGGCTGGAAAGCTGTTTGGCATACCGGCTCTTGGCGCGGTAGGGTTTATAGTATCGCTTATACTCGGTCTTATACTTATGATAGATATATTCAGAAAAAGGAAGTAGCGCAATGCTGCTTCCTTTTATGTTCTTTAATAATTATTGTGGTTTTCATATCTGTAATGCAGGCAATCGATAGCTTTCCGATTTCTTGTAGTGGCAGATATTATCTGTCCGCATTCCCGCCGCGCTAATTACTTGACATGCTATCCGCCCCTACAACCACAGCATATCAATATGAACCGCTTTAAAACATATGATTATTGAATCCGTTTACAAGCCTTGTGGCATAAGCCGGATCCACTATCTCCCAATCGAACGAATACGGCTTCATACCTGACTGTATAAGACTTTCATATACCGAATTATATGATTCGAGCGGCACAGACGAGGTATATATATTGTTTTCCGCTGTGTCATGGATCATAAACTCAAGCGACCCGTTTTCAAGTTTTCCGAAACGGCAGACGCGCTGCTCGGATTTTTCTATATCCTGAGACAGTATCATCAGCTTTATGACCTCTACAGCCTTATCGTTTAGTCCGTTATCAAATATGAGGAGCTTTTCGAGCAACTCGTTATAATCGGTTACAAATCTCAAATTATATCCCGAAAGCTTTTCCAGCTCGCCCGACTCAGACGCGGACTTCTTTACATTTTCAAAAAGCTGCTGCTTTAGCACAGGATCGTTTGTGGGTGAAAAGGATATTATCAGCTTTTCCGTCTCGTCATGGTACAGCATAGGCGTAGGCATAAGCGCCCTATGCGAGCATGACGGACAGCAGAATATATTCACCCTGCCCTCGAGCAGATCCTTTTTCAGATCAGGGCTGTCGGCAGCTGTGATAGAATTCCAGACCGTTACATCTGACATCTGACCGCACTGCGGACACTTTACTGACTGCTTACTGTTTATACTCATACTACATTTTCCTTTCTGCTGCGTCGCCGCGCGACATATCTATTTCATAGCCTGCCCTTGCTGCCTGTTCGTTAAGCTCCCTCAGATTTTCTGCCGCCTCGCTGCCCGTACACAGCTTGTTGTTGTACAAGGCATAATCCGCCCTGTGCTGCGGCGGTGAAAGATTCGGCATCACAACATTTGCTCCCGCCTCGAATGCAGCTATGCGCGCATCTGAGGATATTGTGCCGAGAGCCGTTGTAGCAGGCAGCAGAACATACGGCAGCATAAGCCGCACAAGAGCAAGCATTGTAAGCGTAAGACCTGCCGCTCCGGCAGGCTTATCGGCAAACGGCGTCTGCGACTGCGGTATAAACGGTCCTATGCCCACCATATCCGGTTCAAGCTGCTTTAAGAACATAAGATCCTTTACAAGACATTCCTCTGTTTGATACGGCGAGCCTACCATGAATCCGGCGCCTACCTGGTATCCCAGCTCCTTGAGCTCATAAAGACATTTTATCCTGTTTTCAAACGACATCTCAGACGGATGCAGCCTTGAATAATGCTCCTTATCAGCTGTTTCATGCCTCAGCAAATATCTGTCAGCTCCGGCTGAGCGCAGCGCCTTATAGCTTTCATAGGAACGCTCGCCCACAGACAAAGTTACCGCGCATTCAGGGTACTTTTCCTTTATTGCATATACTATCCCGCAAAGCTTATCATCATCAAAACAAGCATCCTCGCCGCCCTGCAGCACAAATGTATTGAAACCCAGCTCCGCTCCCTTATCCACACAGCCGAGTATCTCCCCGTCTGTGAGCCTGTAGCGGTTCACTGCGCTGTTGCCGCAGCGGATCCCGCAATAAAGACAGTTGTTTTTGCAGATGTTTGTAAATTCGATAAGTCCGCGTATATATATCTTTCTGCCATAGTATCTCTCACGCGCTTCCGCCGCAAGACGCCTTAGCTCATCGCTTGGCTCAGAGCGGTTAAGCGCTATGACCTCAGCAAGCTCTGGCGCGCTCATTGAACGCACGTCCATATGCGTCCACCTCCGTCCGGTTATTCTTCGTTCTATATTATACTACAACCGGCGCAGATAATCAAGTTATTTTTGAACTTTCTGTGGCTCTCACGCTGTACAGCTCCTTATATACCGTTCTGCCGTTTTCGTTCACAGACTGCATAAGGCTTATTTTATCCGACGCTAACAGTATATTCGGCGCCGCCTCCGGCAGCTCGCCCAAAAACCTGCGGCAAAGCGTTATATGCGGCACAAAAGCGCGGTTTTCAGTTACTATGCCGCGTACTGAAAGTTTTTCTCTAAGCTCATCATACAGCCTTAAAAGCTTTTTATCAGCTTTCCCGCCTGCCCAAAGCAGCCGCTGAGAGCTTTTCCCGAAACAGCCGTATCTGTCAATATTTATCCGCACGGGCGAAAACCGCATTAGATCCATCGCTCTTTTTATTTCCTTATAGCTGTCAGTCTCACCTATAAAAACAAGAGTCATATGCAGATTTTCACGTCTTACCGCTCTGCCGCCGGCCGCTTCAAAAGCGCAGCCATAAAGTCTGCCGCGCGTATGCTCATCAGGCAATATTGCTATAAACAGTCTCAACATAACCGCCCCTCTTTTTATGGCTCATTAATAAATATTGGTGTTTGTATATATGTTATACAGGCGGTCGATAGCTTTACGATTTCTTGTAGGGGCATATATTATCTGCCCGCAGCCCCGCCACGCTAATGACCGGCGTATACTATCCGCCTAAATACAACAAAAGGGGCTGAGGCAAAGAGCGCAGATCGCATGACCATCTGCCGTTGCCAAAGCCCCGCAGGGCTGTCGCATTTTGCAACAGCCTCACTAAGCATGTTATTTTTCCTCGACAAAATGAAATTCAGCTGTCGTAAAATCGCCCCATGTGTCTGGCAGGAGTATACCGCCCTCTGTGAGCGCGGCTCCTGTATACACCATATCTGTTCCCTCAAGTCTGTAACGCTTTTCCGCATCAGCGCCGCGCAGCCTTATTCCGGTTCTGAGCATATTTGTTTCTGCTCTGAATATCACTCCAAACACAAGCATTTCAGCCTTGTCGGCGCTCACAAATTCCCATACAGCATAATTATCGCTCATAGGATCGCTCAGTCTGTAATATGTTCCGCGGTGTATCAGCGGCGCGTATTTCTTAAACCTGATTATCTGCTCCTTAACAGCCTGTCTTTCCTGCTCTGAAAGCTTTGCAGGATCAAGCTCATAACCAAAGCTGCCTGCCATAGCTGTGACAGAGCGGGCTTCAAACGGTATTTCCCTGCCCGTCTGATGGTTCGGCACAGCGGAAACATGCGAGCCTACCGCCGATACCGGATAGAAAAACGATGTGCCGTACTGTATCCTTGTCCTGTCGAACGCGTCTGTATTGTCGCTGCACCATATCTGTGGGCTATAATACAGCATACCGGCATCAAATCTGCCGCCTCCGCCGCTGCAGCCCTCAAACAATACGTCGGGAAATGCCGCCGTAAGCCGTTCAAGCAGCTCGTATAACGCAAGCACATAACGATGAGGCATCTCCCCCATTCTCTCCGGCGGGAGCGCAGCCGAATACCAGTCGCAGATGCTCCTGTTCATATCCCACTTTACATATGATATATCCGCTCCGGAAAGTATAGAGCTGATGCTGTTGAACAGATACTCTCTGACCTCGCTGCGAGTTATATCCAGAACGAGCTGGCAGCGGCTCAGCACAGGCGCTCTGCCCGGGATCCTTATAGCCCAGTCCGGATGCTCGCGGCAGAGCTCGCTGTCCTCTGATATCATCTCAGGCTCAAACCATATTCCAAAATCCATTCCCAGCGCCTTGACCTTTTTTGTAAGAGCGTTAAGACCGCCTTTGAGTTTCTTTTCATTTACAAACCAGTCGCCAAGAGCCGAATCGTCGTTGTTTCTGTTTCCGAACCAGCCGTCATCCATAACGAGCATATCGCAGCCAAGCTCCGCCGACTTCTTTGCTATATCGAGCAGCTTTTCATCATCAAAATCGAAATAAGATGCCTCCCAGCTGTTTATAAGCACAGGTCTCACGCTGTCCTTATACTTTCCTCTACAGATATTCTCGCGTATAAGCCTGTGAAAATTATGCGACATTCTTTCAAATCCGGCGTTGCTGAAGCACATAACAGCCTCAGGAGTATAGAAGCTCTCTCCCGCCTCCAATCTCCAGCTGAACGTATCGGGATCGATACCCATAACAAGACGCGCCCTGCCAAGCTGGTCGTATTCTATATCAGCCGAAAAGCCGCCGCTGTATACAAGCATCGCGCCAACGCAGCTGCCGTTTGTTTCGGTACAGTCAGGCGAGCATACAATTACCGCCGGATTCTGCTGATGGCTCGATGTGCCCCTTGAGCTTGACACCCTCTGCACCCCATGTATAAGCCGCGCGCGCTCAGGCTGACGTTCCATGGCATGTCTGCCGCAGAAGTGTATCCAATCATATTCACCCTTAAGGAGATCGAGCGAAAGGCTGTGCGCTTTCTTCAGCATAACGCTGCCGCTGCCGTTGTTAATAATGCACGCGCTGCGCGTTATAATATCAAGCTCCGGAAGCACGCCGTATCTAAGCACAGCCTCCACTCCTGTTGCCGTGTCATGCAGATATATCTCAAGCGTCTGCGCGTTCTCGCCGCCGTATACCGCCGGCATGCCCGGTACACTGTATTTTCCGTCAATTATCCTGCATCCGGTATACCTGAGATCAAGCGCGCAGCTGCCGTCGCCGTGGATAGCTGATACCGCGCCTATTCTGTAATCGCCTATTCCCTCGCAGGGATATTCAAGCAGCATGGTGTTCATTGAATAATCGCGCGTGCCGCTTGCCTCATATATATTTCCGGCAAAGCCCACATCACGGTACACCTGCAAATACTCCATATCACAGCCAGTTTTTGCTCCATACCAGATGTGTCTGAGCACTCCGAACTTATCAGCCTTGAGCTGGTACACGGTGCGTTTCGTTTCAATAGTAAAGCTTTGTTCTTCTGCTCTTATAGCCATAAATACACTCCTTTCCGGCAATTCTGCCAATCGGCTGCCGGTATTATTTTTTGATCCTTTATATGACAGCAAGGGCTGTTGCAAACTCGTTGAGTTTTGCAACAGCCTCGCGTCTTTAGAAAAATAGTGCAGAACGGACGGAACAAAGGGGCGCAGCCTCCTTGCCCGATGACCCGGATTTTTCATTTATGAAAATTTCAGATCTAAAGGCTTACCCGCCTTGTTCTTTTCGCATTAAGTGTTATGTGCATTTTGCTACAGCCCGTCTGTTCAATATTATCCTTTTACCGCTCCATTTGCTATACCGCCTATGATCTGCTTCTGACATACTACATAGAAAATAAGTATTGGTATGAGAGCAAGCAGGTAAGACGCAAACGCAAGATTATAGTTTGTTCCAAACTGCGTCTGGAAATTCAGCTGCGCAAGCGGCAGAGTTGTCTGACCCGTGCCCGACATTATAACGAGCGGAGTCATAACATCGTTCCATGTGCCAAGCGCTGTGAGAACAGCAACTGTCGCGTGCATCGGCTTCATCATTGGGAAAATAACCTTTTTAAAAGCCACCCATGTAGTTGCGCCGTCTATCTCAGCAGCCTCCTCCATAGCAAGAGGTATGTTCTTAAGATAGCCTGTATACAGCATTATATTTATAGGCATATAGAAAACTATGTACAGCAGTATAACGCCGGCTCTGTTCGCAATGCCAAGCTGAGCAGTCTGCTTAACAAGCGGCATCATCAGGATAGCAAACGGAACAAACATACCGCTTACTATGTAATAATAGATCCATCTATAGCCCTTTTTCTTAGTCATATTTCTGCCTATAGCATAACCGCCTATAGAATGCAGGATTATTGCGCCCGCAATTGCTATTACAGTTATGAGCAAGCTGTTGCCGAGCGAATGCCAGAAATCAGTGACCTCCATTGCCTCTGCAAAATTCGAGAAGCTCCAGCTTGACGGAAACGCCAGCGCTCCGGCTACATTATTTGTCATTTCAGACGGCTGCTTAAACGCGATTATAACCGTCATATACAGCGGGAAGAAAACCGTAAGACAGCATATTAGAAGAATTACGGTAAGCACCCAATTTGTCCCTTTTACGCCTTTCTTTTTCATCAGAGCTGCTCCTCCTTCCTGCTTGTAAGCTTCATCTGTATTATAGAAATAGTTACTATCACAACAAAGAACAATACCGCGTTAGCGCTCTGGAATCCGAACTGACCGCCGTCCATACCGTTCTTATAGATCAGGTATGATATTGACTCGGTGCTCTGTGCCGGTCCTCCTTTAGTAAGAGACATGATCTGATCGAATACCATAAGCAGATTCTTTGTGCTGAGCACAAGGTTGATAGATACAAACGGCATAAGCATTGGCAGAGTAAGCTTTCTAAAGGTCTGCCATGCGTTGGCGCCGTCTATCATACCTGCCTCGTATATATCAGCGGGAACAGTCTGGATACCTGAGATATAGATAATGGTATTCATTGCCGCCGCCTGCCATACTCCTACTATAAGCACGCCTATCCACGCATATCTCTCGTCGGCAAGGATGCTGTTCTGCAAAAATCCGATATTGAGAGCCTCGCCCGCTGCCGGCAGAATATATGTGAATATAAAGCTGAATATATAACCTACAATAAGTCCGCCGAGTATATTCGGCACAAAGTACACACCGCGCAGGAAGCTTTTACAGCGGATCTTGCTGCAAAGTCCAATAGCAAGCATAAGACTCAGCACATTTACAAGTATTGTACCCGCAATAGCGTACTTAAATGTAAACAGATACGAATTTCCAACTCTAATATCCGTAAACAGATCGATGTAGTTTCTGAATCCTACCCAATCGTAGCTGCCGTAGCCCCTGTAATTTGTAAAGCTGTATATAGCGCCCTTTATAAGCGGAAGCGTATTAAAGGCGAAGAACAGAACAACGACGGGAATGATCATTGCAAGAAAAGTTTTATCCTTGTGCGACATTGCTTTTTTGGTTTTCATTCTGAAGCCCCCTTCTCATAGTCCCGAACCTTTTTGATCAGATCGCGGTTGTAACGAACCCATTCGGTATCAAATCTTGTAAGGAACGTGTCAACTGCGTTTTCACTCTTATCCATGAGGAAGGTCTGAACCATAGCATCCACGCTCATCTCGCTCGGATAATGGTGGTCATGGAAATCGCTCATTCTGCCGCTGTCTATGTAGCTGCGCATACCATCGAGCATTGACGGGAGAGTGAAATCTCCTTCAAGACATGGTATTGCATTCTGATCGTCAAGATATATCTGAACAGTTTCCTCCTCACACAGGAAGCTCAGCACCTCATAAGCGGCTTCCTTGTTCTCACACTCACTCATAACACAGAATTGGAGGTCTATACCTGATGTCAGAACATTGTCGCTCTCATTCTCGTTAGCCGGGAAAGTGAATGAATCAATATTCATATCAGGATTTACAGACTTTATCTGCGGTACAGCGTAGCTGCCGATAGTAAACATAGCCGATTCACCTCTTGCAAACGCAGTACATGCGTCATTGTATGAATAAGCATATGGATTAGGCTCGCCGTATTCAAGCAACGTCTGCATTTTTTCGGCAGTCTCGCGATATTCCTTTGAGAAGGTCGTCTCACCCGAATTTACCATTGAGCAGGTATCCGCGGGAGCAAGCGCAACAGCCAGCGAGTTCCATGGCGACAGACACGTCCATACATCCTTATAGCCGAAATACAATGGCTGTATGCCCTCGGTCTGGATCTGCTCGCAAAGCTCGATGAACTCAGACCATGTTTGCGGTATTGTCCAGCCATGCTCCTCAAACATATCCTTGTTATACAGGATACCGGCACAGTTTGCAACATACGGCAAGCTGTACACGCCGTCTACAGGCAGAAAATGAAGTGCATTTTCCATCTCAGTATAAACCGGCTTTACCTTTGAGATACCTTCAAAATCGGATATATCCATAAACATATCCGAATCAAGAAAGTTTGAATAGTTGATATCGCCGCCTATTCCGACAATATCCGGATAATCCTCCCTTATGAAGCGAGTTTTCAGAATTGTCATTGCTTCATTTGGCGATTCGATTCTGAGCTGCACATCATCATGAGTTTCATTGAAGCGCTGCTCGATCTTTTCAAATGCCGCAACAGCCTCAGGCTTATACTGAACAAGCTCTATCACGGTAACGTCTCCGCTCTTTGTGTCCGAACAGCCCGACAGTGCCAGCGCTGCGGGAATGATCGCAGCCAACACAAGCGCTGTTGTTTTTTTAGCATTCATATTAGCTCTCCTCCTTTTATTACCCCGGCAGCAGATACGCCCCAGCCGCCCACATAGGATTTATTTTGTAGCTTAATTATAACATACCATTATGCTATCGTAAATACCAATAATCTACCGATTTTATTCCAATATACTTGATTTTTGCTTATATTGTTAAGTAATCTTGCATTTTGGTATATTGTATGATATAATAACCATAATCAATAAAACAGCAATACATTTTATCAACACAATATGTGCATATTCAATAATTAAATTAGTGTTATATGCCAAAAAAAATTGGGGGAAATATATGCGTGATTTATTATTTTCAATTTTTCCAAACGAGAACTTTGTAGACCTCGGTCTTGTTCAGTTTGGCATGGAGCAGTGCGCGCCGTCGCATTCATTCGGTCCGGCAACGCGGAACCATTATCTGTTTCATTATGTAATATCGGGAAAAGGCACTCTCAACGCCGATAATTCCAAGGGGATCACTCAGACCTATCAAATAAAAAGCAAGCAGGGATTTATGATATTCCCCGGGCAGGTAAACACCTATATAGCCGACAACGAGCTGCCATGGGAATACGTATGGCTGGAATTTGACGGAATGAGGGTAAAAACAGCGCTTGAAATTGCAGGGCTCTCGCCCGACAAGCCTGTATATAAGGCAGATCTTAAGGATCTGAGAGAGGATATGATGAACGAAATGCTCTACATTGTCCGCAACAGCGCTGAGACGCCCTTTAACCTTATAGGACATCTTTATCTTTTCCTTGATCTTCTCACCCGTTCGGCAGCCGGCATGAAGATACCTCAGACGGGCAACCTGCATAATTTCTATATACGGGAAGCCATAACATATATCGAGCACAATTTCCAGAATGATATATCTGTTGAGGATATCGCGGCAGTATGCCGCCTGAACAGGAGCTATTTCGGAAAAATATTCAAGGATGCCGTTGGAAAGTCGCCGCAGGAATTTCTGCTCAGCTATAGAATGGTAAAAGCGGCGGAGCTGCTCAAGCTCACACAGCTTTCCATAGGTGACATAAGCAATGCGGTTGGCTACGAAAACCAGCTTCATTTTTCACGCGCGTTCAAAAACGTGTACGGAGTATCGCCGCGCGACTGGCGCAGCAAGAACAAGCCCTCCGTAACACAGTAAAAGGGGCTGCAGCAAGGGGGCTGCGCCCCTTCGTTTCGTCCGTTCTGCACTATTTTTCTAAAGCACCTCAAGGCTGCCGCGAATGAGCTGTATTTTAAGCTCATTCGCAGCAGCCTTACTTATTTTGAGAAAATCTGTTATATTTTTATATAGCTGAAAACTCTATTATCTCTGTTGCAAAATCATACGTTCCGTAATCTATTCTTATACCGCGGTACATCAGCACATCACCGCCGTAAACCTCGCCGGTGAGGGTGTTTACATATCTCAGCGACGGATCGAGACCTTTGAGCTTTATGCGCTTATCCTTTGAATTAGCCACCGAAAGTATTTTGCACGAAAACAGCAGCGCTCTGCGCCTGTCCTTTGACGCTATCTCCCAGCTGCAGTAATTTGACGTATACGGATCCTGCAATCTGTAAAGATCACCGTCCCTGACAAGAGTCCGTATCGTCTTGTCAAACTTTATCTGTCTTTTGATCTCGTTAAGCTCCTCCTCCGGCATCTTGGTAATATCAAGCTCATAGCCAAATGTTCCGGCAAACGCGACATCTGCTCTTGTTTTCAGCCTTGTTACGCGCCCGTTCTGATGATTGGGCGATGCTGTTACATGAGTTGAGATGGAATATACCGGGTAACACATCGATGTTGAATACTGTATTTTAAGCCTTGCAGCCGCGTCGGAATTATCGCTTGTCCAGATCTGCGGCATGTATGCAAGCACGCCGGGGTCAAATCTGCCGCCTCCCGCGCTGCAGCCCTCAAAGAGCACGTCGGGGAACGATCCGGTTATTGTTGACATTATCTTATAGAAGCCAAGCGTGTATTTATGGTTATAGCCCAGGCACGGCATATCAGCCATCTGTCTGTTCATATCCCATTTCACATAGCCTATTTTCGCGCTGCTAAGTATTTTGCTTACAGCCTCTATTATATACTCGCAGACCTCGTCACGGCTCAGATCAAGTATCAGCTGGTTTCTTGCCTCTACAGGCTCTCTTTCACCCACTCTGATTGCCCAGTCAGGATGCGCTCTGTACAGCTCCGAATCGGCGTTTACCATCTCCGGCTCGAACCAGAGGCCGAACATCAGCCCCAAATCCGTGATCTTCTCTGCCAGACCGTCAATGCCTGAGGGCAGCTTTTCATAGTTTACAAACCAGTCGCCAAGGCTTGAGGTATCATCATTTCTTTTTCCGAACCAGCCATCGTCAAGCACGAACAGCTCAAGACCAATGTCCTTAGCGGCTTTCGCCATTGAAAGCAGCTTCTCCTCTGTAAAGTCAAAATATGTACCCTCCCAGTTATTGAGGAGCAGCGGTCTTGTTTTTCCCGCCCATTTACTGCGCATAAGATCGCGGCGGTAAATATCGTGATATTCGCGTGAAAGCGCGCCTATACCCTCGCAGGAGTAGCAGAGCACCGACTGCGGAGTATAAAATTCCCCGCCCGGCTCCAGCTCCCATCTGAACTGACGCGGATTTATGCCCTGCTCTATTCGCAAAGCTCCGAACTGATCCACCTTTGCCGCTGTTGAATGATTGCCGCTGTATATCAACGAAAAGCCGTAAACCCCTCCGTGATCCTCGTCGGCGCCCTCCTCAGCCACCATAACAAACGGGTTTATCTGATGTCCGCTGCCGCCGCGCGCGTTCTCTATCTCAGCCTTCATGCCTGTAGTCAGCTTAGTTCTGTACATCTCACGCTCGCGTCCCCACGCTCCGGCAAAGTGTATTATCTCATAATCGTTTACAGGAAGATCAAGGCTCGCGGAGTACGCGCTCAAGATCGTCATTGCTGAATCTGACACGTTCCTGAGCACCGCGCTGCGCGCGACCGCATCGTATCCGTCAAAAACAGTATAATAGAGCGCGACCTCAAGTCCTATTATCTCATCTGAGAGCACCGCCTCAAGAGTCTGCGCATCGCCGCTTCCATTAAACAGAGACGGCATTCCCTCCATCGGCGCCGTTCCGCTCATCACCTTAAGGCTCTTTACCTTAAGCTCTGCTACTGCGTTGCCAAACCTGTTAACGACCTCAAACGCCGGATCTCTCAGATCGGAATGCCCGTATGCGGGATACTCCTGCGGATACACATCGAGCGACCTCACATTCGATGTATAGCCCAGCTTTTCCTCGCATTCGCGCTTCATAGCCGAATAATCCTCATCAGCCAGCTGTCTGCCGAAATGGAAATTCAACAGATCTCCGCACTCATTCACATACATAATATAGCTCATGCTGCGTCCGCGCAGTATAATGGTGTTACCGTCAATTTTTATCATTTTGTGACCTCCGGAATAAGTTAAAATATTATCCTGTTTCTGCCGCGTGTCAGCTCTCCGCATATCAATATACAGCAGCCGCATACACCTGCATTGCTTTTAACAGCAATAGTATATCACATCACACAGCTTATTCAAGTGCAATATGTTGACAAAAGGGGGCAATTTGTGATATGTTTATATCCTGTGAACGCCCTCGCTCTCTCTGTATCTTGCCGGAGCTACTCCCACATACCTCTTGAACGCCCTGCTGAAATAGTATATATCCGAAAAGCCGACGCTCTCAGCCGTTTCAGTTACAGTGGCTCCGTCAGATAAAAGCTGCTTCGCCTTGTTCATTCGTATTGAGTTATGACGATCTTGTAAGGCTAAAGGGCGATGAATCAAACGGGTTCGACTGCTTTCAGCAGACGGTCGAGACCTGCGCGCTCGTGATATGCCTTACAAACAGCAGGGCAGAAATATGGGATACGTATACAAAAGAGGAAAAGGATATTATCGCGTCTTTCATATCGAGCTACGCGCACGAGAACACTGTGCCGCAGAACTGGAGATTGTTCAATATGCTCGACTTGGCGTTTCTGTCAAGAGAAGGCTATGCAATAGACCGCGATATAATGCGCGACCACACCCAGACAATACTGAATTACTATGCCGGTGACGGCTGGTATCGCAACGGACACTCATTTGATTATTACTCGTGCTGGGCATTCAATGTATACACCCCGATCTGGAACGAATGGTACGGCTATGACAACGAGCCGTATATCGCGCAGCGCTTTGAGGACATATCAAACGAGCTGATGAAAACCTATGCCGATCTCTTTGACAAAGACGGATTCACCATAATGTGGGGCAGGAGCAATATATACCGCAACGCTGCCACAAGCCCGTTTGACGCGAATATGCTGTTGCGCTCGCCGTCTGCCGATCCGGGACTTGCAAGGCGAATATCGTCGGGAGCGTTGATGCAGTTCCTTTCAAGGGACGACTTCCTAAACGACGGCATACCGTCTCTTGGCTTTTACGGTCAGTTCTCGCCGCTTGTTCAGCCGTACTCATGCGCGGAATCGCCGCTTTGGCTCGGCAAAGCGTTTCTTTGCTTAACGCAGCCGCCGAACGATCCGTTCTGGACAGCCACGGAAAACAACGGCAGCTGGGATAAGCTTGGCAGCGGCGTAAAGCAGACGGCGCTTGACGGACCCGCGCTGTGCTTTACCGACCACGGCGCAAACGGTGAAACGATACTGCGCACAGGAAAGGTAGTTAAAAATAGCGGCGATACTCACGGAATGTGGAATTATTCAAAGCTGTGCTTTAACAGCAAATACCCGTGGGAATCCTCTCCGTCAGAGGCTGTAGAGGCGCAGCAATATGTGCTCAGAGACCTGACTGATGGCCGTTATGAAAAATGCAACGTCACGCTCTGGAACGGGGTAAAAAACGATGTCCTTTACAGGCGGCAGTTTTTCAATTATGAGCTGACAAAGGAAACCACCTGGATGCAGGCTATAAATCTTGCCGACTTTGCCGTTCCGTACGGCATAATGAGAGCGGACAAGCTCCGGCTGTATAAACGACCTGTCTCGCTCACTCTCGGCTCATACGGCTTTCCCGATAACGGCACAGAAATGATCCAACGTGAAAACGGCAACGCTAAGGCTGTCATATTGAAAGGGCACGATCACACCGGCAGGGAAAAGCAAATAGCAATGACTGTTTTTGACGGCTGGGACGAAATATCTCTAATTCACAGCCGCGGAACAAATCCCGATTCTGAAAGCTCTATCGTAATATACGGCAGTCTGACGAGAAAAAAGCAATATGGTTATGAGCCGTATATTCTGATCTCACAGGTGATAACAAAGGAAAGCCTAAAGGATTTTTCAGATGACGAGCTGTTCCCAATAAGCTCGGTAGAATATACCGACGCGCAGAAGATGGGCGGTTACGGAAAAGTGACGATCCACCTTAAAAACGGAACTGATAAGGTCATTCGATTCGAGGGCATCGAAGGCCGCCTTGAGCTATAAACATTTAATGATCACAACACATGGGGCTGTTGCAAGCTCGTTGAGCTTTACTACAGCCCCGCTGTTTTTTATAGCACAAAATGTGATATATATGGGCAAATACATTGACAAAACAGGTCTGTTTGTGATATTGTATAGATATATAATATCAAGGAGAGTTGATCTATGCAGCGACTGTTTAAAATGTATCTGTCAGATAC
>CALXSS010000037.1 GCA_944391225.1 uncultured Clostridia bacterium | reverse complement strand
AAACGGCGCACCATTGATAAAGCTGAACGGCGTATCAAGGAATTGGACAGACTGTTCAAATCGACATATGAGGATAAGGCCAATGGTTTACTCAGCGAAAGCCGCTTTAAAATGCTTGCGGATGATTATGAACGTGAACAAGAAGGGCTTAGGGAGACGATTGTAAAATTGACTGCTGAAATCGAACAGCAGAAAGAACAAGCCGATAACCTTGACCGCTTCATTGAAAAGGTGCATAAATATTTTGATTTACAGAAGCTGACACCGACCATATTAAACGATATGGTCAAAAGAGTCGAAGTCCACGCGCCGCAAATGGTCGATGGACATAGGACACTGAAAATCGATATTTATTATGACTTGGTAGGATTCCTGCCGTTGTCATTATTTCAACAAGAAAAGCAGTATGGAATAGCGTGATGCTATTCCATACTGAAAAAACATTATTACTGTTTTATTAAGGGCGCCCATCGGGCAGTTTTTTTTGTTATCATCTTTTAGGAGCGGGTATTGTCATGATAACGTCTGTGCCCTTGTTGAGCTCGCTTGAGATAGAGATCTTTCCGTGGAATGAGGATTCTATCGTCTGCTTTGCTATGGCAAGTCCCAAACCCGTGCCGCCTTTGTCGCGAGAGCGCGCTTTGTCTACCCTGTAAAAACGGTCGAAGATGTTGGGCAGCTGATCCTTTGGTATGCCTATTCCGTTATCGGATACCTTTACAAGTATATCGTTGTATACCTTGCTTGAGAAGATGTTTATCTTTCCGCCGGACGGCGTGTATTTGAGCGCGTTTGAGATCACGTTCGTGAACACTCTTTCAAGACCGTCGCGGTCGCCTGTGATATATGGCACATCGTTGATCGGTGTGTATGTCAGGGTCTGGTTTTTCTTTTTAGCGGTAAGGCTCAGCCTTTCAACAAGCCCCTCAAGCATGGCGCGTATGTCTATCTCGTCGTTAGGACGTGAATAATTGGCGTTTTCGTCAAGCTTTGAAAGCGTCAGCAGATCCGAGATTATCTTTGTCATTCTGTCGGTCTCGGAGGAGATGGTGTCAAGGAATCTTGTTCTTACCTCCGGCTCGGCGTCAGGCGTGTCGGCGAGAATGTCCGCGTAGGATTTTATTACGGTAAGCGGCGTCCTAAGCTCGTGCGAAACATCTGCTACAAAGTCGCGGCGAGCGTGCTCGAGCCGCTCGTGCTTTGTAACATCGTGTATTATAACTATAACTCCGCCGTCGCTGTTTTCACGCGAATAGAGGGCAAAATTCAGCTGCAGCACCTGATTGTTGAGGCGTATCTCGCGTTCTACCGAGTCGTCTGACGGTATGTACTGCAAAGCCTCAAGTGTTATATCTGCGTTTATCTCCTTGAAGAAACGGTTGAAGGTTATATCGTCTATATACTTTCTGTTCAGCAGCTTCTGAGCCTCGCGGTTTATATGTGTGAGCCGTCCCTTTGAATCAAACGCGAGTATACCGTCGTTCATATTCTGAAGTATCGTAGACAGCTTAGTTTTTTCCGCTCTCTCCTTTTCTGCATACTCCCGGTTGGAATCAGCGAGATATATGAGCGCGTTGGTAAGCTCTCCTAATTCGTCTGTCCTGTCAGAGCGGGTCAGCGATGAAAGCTCGCCCTCGGCAAGCTTTTTTGCCTGGGCAGAGAGCCGCTTTATAGGTATGGTGATAGACCTTGCCAGAAGCGAGCCGAGCAGCAGAGATATCGCCGCCGAGAGCAGCAATGACACGGCAAGATTTATTCCCATTCTGTTTGTAACTGTCTTTTGCAGGCTCAGGGTGTCCTTGACATAGATAATGTAGCGTACATCACCGCCGCTCATGAGCGGAAGAGCATAATCCATGTATTCGCCCGAATAGCTGCTGTTTATAGCCTCATTTCCTGCAAGCGCGCTGTCTATGACCTCAGACGCTTCGGTTATACCGGCGTTGTTTGAGGAATATACAACCGCTCCGGAGTGATCAAGTATGCAGAAAAAGGTCGATACATTTATCGACAGCGGTCCGGCATACTGCGAGATGATGTTTTTTATGTTGTCAACATTGTCAGGACCTGTCTCGTTCATTATTATGCCGTTTTCGCCTACAGTCTGATCCGATACCGAAACGGCGTTTGCAGCCTCTGTCAGCTCGTTTTTCACCGAGCTTGTGAACACCGCCGCTATAGAGTCGTCAAACCGCTTGTGGTAATACTGCACTGTTGAAAATATCCCGTACAGACCGACGAACAGCTCGGTAAGGATAACGAGCAGCATAAAGATCACTGTTATTTTCAAGCGTATGCTTTTAAACATATATGTGTTTTCCTTTGTCAGATTTTGTTGAAGTAATAACCGATGCTGCGCTTGGTCATGATGTAGCGCGGCATGCTTGGATCATCCTCTATTTTTTCGCGCAGACGGCGTATCGTAACGTCTACAGTGCGCACATCGCCGAGATACTCGTAGCCCCATACGTTCTCAAGCAGCACCTCGCGCGAGAATATCTGATCCGGTGCTACTGCAAGAAATTTCAGCAGCTCAAATTCGCGCAGCGTTATATCCACAGTCTTTCCGTTTTTTCGTACCTCATAGCGGTCTATATTGATCGTAACATCGCCTGAGGTTATAATGCCGGTATCAGCCTTGTGCTCAGTCTGATTCATATCGGCTGAGGCTCTGCGCAGTATTGCCTTTACTCTTGCTGTAAGCTCGCGCGCTGAATACGGCTTAGTAATATAATCATCTGCTCCAAGCTCCAGCCCGAGCACCTTATCCACCTCATCTTCGCGGGCGGTGAGCATTATTATCGGTACATTGGAGGTCTTTCGTATCTGCTTGCACACGTCCATTCCATCCATGCCCGGCAGGTTCACATCAAGCAGGACAACATTTGGGTTCAGCTTAAGGCACATGTCAAGTCCTGTTATGCCGTCGTAGGCGGAAATCGTCTTATAGCCCTCCTTGGAGAATGTGAAAGCAAGAATATCGTTGATATTTCTTTCATCCTCAACTATCAAAATGGTTGCATCCATCGGGTAAACATCCTTTCAAAATGTATTTGAATGTCGGAAAATGACATTTGTAACAATTATATTGCGTTTTGATTACATCTATTTTATCAAATTCTAACACGGTTATCAAGACTATTTTGAAAAAAATATTAATTTTTTTGATCAGAGAGCAAAATCGTGTACAAAAAAACTGATCTGTGGATGTTGTAAATATTAAAAAATACCTTAAATAATTAATTTTTATATAGACAACGACGGATTTTTGATATATAATATAATAGACAGAGCGCGGGGCGCTCTGAAAAATCGCCGGACAGCTGTTCCGCACAGGAAAGGATGAGGTATATGGAAAAAGCATTATTGATGAACGAAACCGCCGCGGCGCGCCTTGTTAACAGAATGGCGTATGAGATCGTGGAGGATAACAAGGGCTCGGAAAATCTTGTGATAATAGGCATCCATACACGAGGAGTGTATTTTGCAAAGGCTCTGTGGAACAAAATAAGGGAGATCGAAGGGGTTGAGCTGCCTATGGGCAGTATTGACATCACTTTTTACCGCGATGATCTTACAAGACTGAACGATCACCCTGTAATTAAGGAAACGCATATTCCGTTCCCTATAGAGGATAAGAACATAATTCTTGTCGACGATATACTGTATTCCGGCAGAACGGTAAATGCGGCAATAAAGGAGCTGTTCGATATGGGCAGACCGGCAAGGATAAGGCTCGCGGTGCTTGTAGACCGCGGACATCATGAGCTGCCTGTCTGTGCCGATTACTGCGGAAGAAACGTTCCGACATCTAATGACGAATACATTGACGCGGAGATAACTGAGGACGGCGTGGTAAAGCGCGTCACTATCCGCGATAAGGAGGACTAAGGATGAAACAGGATCTGCTGGGGTTAAAGGATCTGTCCGCAGAACAGATCATGCACATACTGGATACTGCGGCAACGATGAAAGAGCTTGTAAAAAGCCCAAATAAGAAAACACCGCATCTTCAGGGTAAAACTGTAGTGAACCTGTTCTATGAGAACAGCACAAGAACAAGACTTTCGTTCGAGCTTGCGGCAAAGTATATGAGCGCGAACGCGGCTAATATATCCGCGAGCGGTTCGTCAGTGGCAAAGGGCGAAACCTTGATAGATACGGCTGAGACCATTAACGCAATGGGAACAGATATACTTGTTATGCGTCACAGCATGAGCGGCGCGCCGCATCTGCTCTCGCCGCTTGTGATCGCGTCTGTGGTCAATGCAGGTGACGGCATGAACGAGCATCCTACGCAGGCGCTGCTTGATATGCTCACGATGATAGAGCACAAGGGACATATCGAAGGGCTTAAGGTCGCGATAGTAGGCGATATATATCATTCGCGCGTGGTTCGCTCTAATATATACGGACTGACCAAGCTTGGCGCGGAGGTAACGGTGGGAGGTCCGTCAACTCTTATGCCTATGGGGATAGACAAGATGGGCGTTAAGGTGTTTGATAATGTCCACGAGGCTATTGTGGACGCAGATGTGGTCATGGGACTCAGGATCCAGCTTGAGCGTCAGAAAAAGGGATTGTTCCCGAGCACAAGGGAATATTTCAGATTCTTCGGTATAGACGAATCAAGGCTCAGGCTTGCTAAGCCGGACGCAATAGTAATGCATCCGGGTCCGGTAAACAGGGGCGTGGAGCTTTCCACCTCCGTGATAGACGGCAGCCGCAGCGTGATAACCGATCAGGTAACAAGCGGCGTCGCAGTGAGAATGGCGGTAATGTACCTGCTCTCACGCGGTGGATTTTGATATAAAAAGCGCAATTCATATATCGGGTCTTAAAATATACTTAACGGCGGTGCAAGCCTGACGTAAAACAGGCAGCGCCTGAACTATCTGAAACGGCGGCTGCAAGCTTCGCGGCTGCCTGTATTACCTGATGCAAGGAGGCAGAAATATGAGAATATTGATCAAGAACGGTCGCGTTATCGATCCTGTAAACAAGCTCGATACTGTGACCGATATACTGATAGAGGACGGTATGATCTCAGAGGTCGGAGTTGATCCCGACCTTGAGGGGATAGATATGGAGGTTATCGACGCATCCGGAAAATGCGTTGTTCCCGGACTTGTGGACATGCATGTGCATCTGCGCGAGCCTGGACAGGAATACAAAGAGGATATTGAGTCCGGAACAATGGCTGCGGCGTTTGGCGGAGTGACGTCTGTTGCGTGCATGCCGAATACAGAGCCTGTAGTTGACAATGAATCGGTTGTAAGATATATAAAGACACGCGCCGCTGAGGCGGGCTATGCAAATGTGTTCCCGATAGGCGCAATATCTAAGGGGCTTGAGGGTAACTATCTTGCAGAGATTGGCGAGATGGCATTTGCCGGAGCTGTAGGCATATCGGATGATGGCAGACCTGTCGTAAACTCAGGGCTTATGAGGAGAGCGATAGAGTATTCAAAGATGTTTGATGTTATAGTTATCTCCCACTGCGAGGATCCGGCTCTTGGCGAGGGCGATATGAACGAGGGCGCTGTTGCTACGGCGATGGGGCTTAGAGGCATATCGCGCGCGGCTGAGGAGGTAATGGCGGCAAGAGATATACTTGTGGCAGAGGCTGTGGGCGGCAGAGTCCATATAGCGCATATTTCAACACGCGGCACAGTGGAGCTTGTGCGCGAGGCTAAAAAGCGCGGCGTGAAAGTGACCTGCGAGACCTGCCCGCACTATTTCGCGCTGACAGAGGAGGCGTGCATAGGCTTTAACACAAATGCAAAGATGAATCCGCCGCTGAGGACTGCCGATGATGTAGAGGCTATAAAAGAGGGCTTGCGCGACGGTACTATCGACTGTATCGTTACAGACCATGCGCCGCATCATCCGGACGAGAAGCAGTGCGAGTTCGGGCTTGCCAAAAACGGTATAGTCGGACTTGAGACCTCGCTTGGGCTCGGCATAAAATGCCTTGTGAAAGAGGGAGTGCTCACTATGAGCCAGCTCATAGAAAAGATGTCGGTAAATCCGTCGAAGATACTCGGCATATCAAGAGGCAATCTTGGCGTGGGACACTGTGCGGATATAACGATATTTGATCCTGAAAAGGAGTGGACGGTGGATATAACAAAGCTGCACTCAAAGGGCAAAAATTCACCGTATAACGGCTTCAATCTTTACGGCAAGCCGGAATATGTGATCCTTGGCGGAGAGATAATAATCAACCAGGGCGAGCTAATGAAATAATTTGCGAAAGGAACAGCAGAAAAATGTCAGTTGATTTATTGGTAAAGAAGATAAAAGAAAAGTCAAACCCGTCAGTAGCGGGTCTTGATCCGAAAATAGATTATGTTCCGGAGTATATCCGCGAAAAGGCGTATAAGGAATACGGAAAATGCCTTAAGGGTGCGTGCGAGGCTATATGGGAATTTAATAAGGGGCTTATAGACGCGCTTTATGACGTTGTTCCGGCGGTAAAGCCGCAGAGCGCGTTTTATGAGATGTACGGACTGCCCGGCGAGGAGGTCCTGCACAGGACCATTAAATACGCAAAGGAAAAGGGGCTATATATAATCCTTGATGTAAAGAGAAATGATATAGGCTCAACTGCTGAGGCGTATTCAAAAGCGTATCTGGGCAGAGTGGATATTGACGGCATCAGCGAGGAGCCTTGCCCGGTAGACTGCGTTACGGTAAATCCGTATCTCGGAACAGACGGGATCAAGCCGTTTGTGGATGACTGCAAGGCTTTTGACAAGGCAATATTCGCGCTCGTAAAGACTTCAAATCCGTCCTCGGGCGAGCTTCAGGACGTGGAGGCTGGCGGCAAAAGAATATATGAGCACGTTGCGGAGCTTGTGAACAAGTGGAATGCGGATACTATCGGCGAGAGCGGCTACGGTGCTGTTGGCGCGGTAGTAGGCGCGACATATCCTGAGCAGGCAAAGATACTGCGCTCAATAATGAAGCAGTCATATTTCCTTGTGCCCGGTTACGGAGCGCAGGGCGGCAGCGCAAAGGATGTAAAGCACAGCTTCAATGACGACGGCCTTGGCGCTATAGTAAATTCATCGCGCGGAATAATGTGCGCGTACAAAAAGCAGGGAATGCCGGGCGAGGCATTCGCGGAGGCTGCACGCGCGGAGGCTATACGTATGCGCGATGAGCTTAACAGCATAATCTGAGCGTGGGCGCACCGCTCTGAAAGGGGAATACTTTAAGCTATGAAAAAGACATATAAATGCAGACTTCTGAAAAAGACTGAGCTTTGCAGCGGGATCTATGATTTCGTTGTAGAGGCGCCGGAGATAGCGTCTCAGGCGCAGATAGGTCAGTTTCTTCATATAACCTGCGGCGGCTCTACGTTTCTGCGCCGTCCGATAAGCATATGCGATACCGATGGTTCAAACACTGTCAGGTTCGCTTTCCAGGTCAAGGGCGAGGGAACAAAACTGCTGGCTCAGTGGGAGCCGGGAGCGGAGATAGATATAATGGGACCGCTCGGACACGGATTTGAGGTAAAGCCGGGCGAAAAGGCGGCAGTAATAGGCGGAGGCATAGGTGTTTTTCCGCTGCTGCGCCTTGCAAGGGAAACTGATTCTGCAGTCTTTCTTGGATTCAGAACAAAAGAGCTTGTGGCGATGGAGGAGGACTTCAAGGCGGCGTCAGATAACGTGACGATCTGCACAGATGACGGCAGCTATGGCTATGACGGCTTTGCGATAGCTGCGATGGGCGAATATCTGCTTGAAAACAAGGTCGATGTTATATACTCATGCGGACCTACCCCGATGCTCAAGGCAGTTAAGCAGATAGCGGAGCATATGAATATCCCGTGTCAGCTGTCTCTCGAGCAGCGCATGGGCTGCGGAATAGGCGCGTGCCTCACCTGCGTATGCGAGACCAAAAACGAGGGTATGGCAAAGTATAAGCAGGTATGCACCTGCGGACCTGTATTTGATGCAAAGGAGGTTGTGCTCTGATGGCTAATCTTGAAGTTGAATACTGCGGAGTAAGGTTCAAGAATCCTATAATCACCGCGTCTGGAACGTTTGGGTTCGGGTATGAATACGACGAGTACGCTCCACTTTCAGAATACGGCGGTTTTGCATGCAAGGGTCTTACGCGTCAGCCGCGCGGCGGAAACAAGCCTCCGCGCATAGCTGAAACACCGTCGGGGATACTCAACAGCGTAGGCTTGCAGAACCCGGGAGTTGAGGTGTTTGCTGAATATATAATGCCTGATCTGGCTGAAAAGTTTGACAGCAACGCTATTGCCAATATGTCGGGAAACACGATAGAGGAATATGCTGAGATGGCGGAGATACTTTCGGAAACAGCGGTCTCTCTTATAGAAATGAATGTGTCATGTCCTAACGTAAAGCACGGCGGACTGGCGTTCGGAACTGATCCGGCAGTGGTGGAGGAGCTGACAAGGGAGGTAAAGAAAAGATGCTCGAAGCCTCTTGTTGTAAAGCTCTCGCCTAACGTTACATCGGTAGCTGACATTGCGAGGGCTGCCGAGGCTGGCGGCGCGGACGGAGTATCGCTTATAAATACTCTTTTGGGCATGCGAATAGATATAAATACGCGCAGACCCATACTTGCAAACAACACCGGCGGATTGTCCGGCCCGGCAGTGCGACCTGTGGCGATACGCATGGTGCACGAGGTGTATAACGCGGTAAAGATACCTATAATAGGAATGGGCGGTGTTATGACCGGCGATGACGTTATAGAGTTCATGATAGCCGGAGCAAAATTGGTAGCGCTTGGAACAGGACTGTTTGTCAATCCATCAATGATATTGGATGTAAAGCGCGGTATCCTCGAATATATGGACAGATTCGGCATAAAGGATATAAATGAGATAATAGGAACTCTTACGCTGAATGAATAACAGCAGTGGGGGCTGCGTCTCCTTTGTTTGGTTCGTTCCGCTCTATTTTCTAAAGCGTGATAGGCTGCCGCAAACTCGTTGAGTTTGCGGCAGCTTCGTTTTTGTGGCTAAAATTGCCGTCATGAGGCGCGGGGCTTGAACGGATATTTATACACATCTAACAAAATTGCAAAAACCGTTCCGATATTTAAAGGGAAATAATAATTTGATGTCGAAATATTAAAGCAGCGGTTAAAATGAGACTTTGACGCTTAAAAATTGACAGAAAAGATTGGGGTAAATCTGTTATTTTTTTTATTTTTGCGGTAAATATAATATGTACGGTGTTTTTTTAGTACAGTACAGACCACAGAAATGTATATATTTGCATTTTTTGTCAATAATATAGAAGGCTGCATGATCTTGATCCTGCGCCCGTCGTTTTGTTCCCGTATTGTTTATGGGTAATTGCAAAACTTCAAAAGAGTTGCGCAATTGCTTAGTATTGTTTATGATTGGAGGTAGTATGCGTGGCTTTTGTTTCTGACGATCTTTATAACGAGATATGTATGGCAAATGATATAGTTGACTACGCCTCGTCATTTCTTTCTCTGAAAAAAAGCGGTAGAAGTTATATGGCATGCTGTCCGTTCCATAATGAAAAGACCCCGTCGTTCCATATAGATAGGGACAAGCAGCTTTTTCACTGCTTCGGCTGCGGAGCAAGCGGGAATTTTGTCCAGTTCGTTATGAGAATGGAGGGACTTGATTACCGCGACGCAATAAAGCTGCTTGCCGAACGAGCAGGGATAAATATACCTGAAAACGGTATAAGGCAGTCTACAGAGATGACAAAAAAGAAAGATGCGATAATTGAGATGAACAGAGCTGCCGCAAGATATTTCTATGATATGCTTATGGATCCGGTAAAGGGGCGCGAGGCGAGAGCATATTTCGCGTCAAGGAAGCTCAGCCGGAAAACGATAATAAAATTCGGGCTTGGCTATGCGCCTGATTCTCAGGATGGGCTTTTGCAGCTCCTGCGCGGCAAGGGCTATAACGATAAGCAGGCGGTGGATGCAGGGCTTGCCGTGATAAGACGCGACAAGGCTGTGGATAAATTCCGCGGCAGGGTAATGTTTCCTATAATAAATGTGCGCGGCAAGGTCATAGGCTTCGGCGGCAGAGTCCTTGGCAGCGAGGTGCTCGAGGGCGGATTTAAGCTGGCGAAATATTTGAACACTCCCGAAACGCCCGTGTTTGACAAGGGCAGCAATCTTTTTGCGCTGAATCTTGCGAAAAATTCAAATGAAACGGATATGATCCTGTGCGAGGGATATATGGACGTCATAACACTCCATCAGGCGGGCATAACGAATGCTGTCGCTACCTTGGGCACAGCAATAACACCGCAGCAGGCAAAGCTGCTGCTGCGTTACGGCAGAGAGATACTTATCTGCTACGACATGGACGAGGCAGGCACAAAGGCGGCGCTGCGGGCTATAGATGTGATAGCAGAGGCGGGAGGAAGATCAAGGGTAATACGCATAACCGGAGCAAAAGATCCGGATGAATATATAACAAAATACGGTGTATCGGGATTTAGGAAAGCCGTGGAAAAGGCGGCTCCCTCGACTGAGTTTCGGATCTCAATAATAAAGCGAAAATACGATCTGACCGATACCGAGGGCAAGATCAGGTTCGTAGACGAGACGGCGCAGATACTTGCGGGTCTGAGCGATCCTGTCGAGGTAGAGGCGTACATAAAGAAAACCTCCGCCGATACGGGAATATCGGAGCAGTCCATATTCGGAAAATATACCGAATGCCGCGGCAAGGCGAAGAAAAGCGCGCCTGCGCGGACAAAGGAGGAATATAAGCGGCGAGAGGTAAACAGAATAAACAGCGGGAAGCCGCCTCAGGAGCGGGTCACGAATGTGGTGTTGGAGGCTGAAAAAAGATTGCTGTCGCTGATAGCGCAGAGCAGGCATCTGAGTCTTGAGGCAGCGGCGATAATGCCGGCTGAGGAGTTTTCAAATGATGTATACCGCCGACTGGCTGAAAAGATGTACGCGTGTGCGGCAGCTGCCGAGCCTGTCGAGGCTTCGGTTATATTGGACAGCTTTTCCGGCGATCCGGCAGCGGAAAATATGGCAGCAGCAGTGTTTTTTAATAATGAGGTATATTCGGACAACGATAAAACGCTGTTTGATCTTATATATACAATAAAAAAGAATAAGCTTGAAGCAAGGATAAATAATGCCGTTGACCCTCAGGAAATAGGCGAGCTTATAAAGCTTGAAAGCGAGCTCGATAAAGAGCGTACCGAGTGGGGAAAGCACGGCGGCAAAACAACGGAAGGACCGAATATTTAAACTTGGAGGAGATACTATGAGTCTGGAAAAGGATATTTCTAACATGACACCTAAGGAGCTTGAGGAGTACAAGAATATTGTTGAAAAGAAGCGCGCAATTAAGCGCGGACTTCTCGAACGCGGCAAAAAGCGCGGTTACCTCACATTTAAGGAGATAGCCGAGGCTCTTGAGGGCTTCGAGGTTACCATGGAGGAAATGGAAAAGACCTACGACCGTTTCGAGAGCGAAAAAATAGAGCTTGTCGAGGATATGGAGAAGGAGCTTGAGGAGATCGAGGTATCAAAGGAAGAGCTTGAGGATCTTTCCGTGCCGGAGGGCATTAATATCGATGACCATGTCAAGATGTATCTCAAGGAGATAGGCAAGGTCGATCTGCTCAGCGCCGAGGAGGAAACGGAGCTTGCCCGCAGAATGGCTGAGGGCGACGAGGAGGCAAAGAAAAAGCTTGCAGAGGCAAACCTGCGTCTTGTAGTAAGTATAGCGAAAAGATATGTCGGACGCGGAATGCTGTTCCTTGACCTTATCCAGGAGGGAAATCTCGGACTTATCCGCGCGGTGGATAAATTCGATTACACAAAGGGATATAAATTCTCGACCTATGCCACCTGGTGGATACGTCAGGCTATCACAAGAGCTATTGCGGATCAGGCAAGGACTATTCGCATACCAGTGCATATGGTAGAGACGATAAACAAGCTTGTAAGGGTATCGCGCCAGCTCGTTCAGGAGCTGGGAAGAGAGCCTACCCCTGAAGAACTTGCTAAGGGGCTCAATATGTCGCTTGAAAAGGTTAGGGAAATATCAAAAATATCGCAGGAGCCTGTTTCGCTTGAAACTCCGATAGGTGAGGAGGAGGACAGTCATCTTGGCGACTTTATTCCTGACGACGACGCTCCGGCTCCGTCTGAGGCTGCGAGCTATGTGCTGCTGAAGGAGCAGCTCGTTGAGGTGCTCAAGACTCTTACGGCGAGAGAGGCGAAGGTCCTTAAGCTGCGTTTCGGTCTTATAGACGGCAGACAGCGCACTCTTGAAGAGGTGGGCAGAGAATTCAAGGTAACACGCGAGCGTATACGCCAGATCGAGGCAAAGGCGCTCAGAAAGCTGCGTCATCCGAGCAGATCTAAAAAGCTCAAGGATTTCCTTGACAGCTGATGAGGTGATATTAAGTGGATTGGATAAAGGTAACGGTATATACGACATCTGCCGGTCTTGAGCCGGTAATGGGCAGACTTATGCAGCTGGGCATAACAGGGCTTGAGATAGAGGACGAGCGGGAATTTCATGATTTCCTCGATGAAACAAAGGAATATTGGGACTATGTCGACGACGAGCTTGTAAAGCGTATGTCGGGTGAAAGCCGCGTTATAGTGTATGTCAGCTGCGACGCGGCAGGCAGAGAGCTGCTTGCTGCAATAAACGGTTCAATGCAGGAGCTCAAGGCGATGGATACTGAGGGCGAGTTCGGCAGGCTTGAAACAGAGACAGAGGGAACAAAGGCTGAGGACTGGGCGAATGCTTGGAAAAAGTATTTTCATCCAATAGAGATAGGCGAAAAGCTGCTCATAAAGCCTGAATGGGAGGAGCTTGAAGGGGAGACCGACAGGATAGTGTTCAACATAAATCCGGGCATGAGCTTTGGAACGGGCGCGCACTATACAACTCAGCTCTGTTTGGAACAGCTTGAAAAATACATTACGCCGGGCTGCAAAATGCTTGATCTTGGATGCGGCAGCGGCATACTTTCGGTCGTTTCTCTGCTCCTGGGAGCGAGCGAGGCTGTGGCGGTGGATATTGATCCGAACTGCATAGACACGGCATATGAGAATGCGGCAATGAACAATGTGTCAAAGGAAAATTATCATGTTGTCGCGGGAAATGTTGTGACCGATCCTGAAATAGCTGACTTTATTTCAAGGAATAAATACGAGGTAGTGGCGGCAAATATAGTTGCCGATGTTATAATAGGGCTTGCACCGGCGGCGCGCAGATATATGGCAGACGGCGGAGTGTTCATTACCTCGGGGATAATCGACGGCAGACAGGATGAGGTCAGGGCTGCTCTTGAGGAAAACGGATTCAAGATAAAGGATATGAACCGTAGAAAGGACTGGTGGTCCATTGTCTGCGAATAAGATAAACGAGCGTGTAACGCGATATTCATTCGGCGGCGTGAACTGCTATTTAATAGATGACGGGCGGATCCGGGTGATGATAGGCTGTGTTCCTGAGATGTACGGCGATGCGTATGCCGCGGCTGCGGGAGCTGCCGACGCGGTCATACTGCTTACCTCAAAACCCGAATATGCAGCCGGACTGGGCGTACTTATCAAAAACCGACCTGATATTGCAGTATATGCTTCACCGGCGGGACTTAGGAACATCAAAGAGATAGTCGGCTGTGATATAAATGAACATATTGTAAAGGACGGCGCAGCGTGCTCGCTTGCGCCGGATATTTCTTTTTATGCGGTGCCCGACGTGCATTGGGTCGATACTGTGAGCGCGGTGTATAGTGGGATACTGTTTTCTGGAGAGCTGTTTTCTGGAGCCGGAACAGAGCAGGGACTCGAGGGCTTTTACAGAAGCCGTCTTGATGTGAACCGCGGCTTTGTGAGAACGGCGCTTGAAAAGCTTAGCGGTATCGATATTGAAACAGTCTGTCCGGCGCGTGGAGAGGCGATATATGCTGACGGCTTAGACTCTCTTTTTGAGAGCTTCAGGCAGTGGAGCGGCGAAAAAGTACGTAAAACAAAAAAAGCTGTTATAATATATGCGAGCTTTTCCGGCTTTACAAGGCTGCTTGCCCAAAAGGCAGCCGAAAGACTGGCGGAGAAGTATGAGTCAAGGCTTATAAATGCGTATGAAACGGCTGAGGACGAGATAATCAGCGAGATAAATGACGCTGATATCCTATTGATCGGCACACATACTGTAAACCGAAATGCTCCAAAGGAGATATGGAGGGCTGTCGCAGGCATAGACCTTGTTAACAAAAGAGGAATGGAATATCTGGTGTTCGGCTCGTTCGGCTGGGCAGGAGATGGGATAAAGCTGATAAATACCACTCTTGCTTCTATGGGCTTAAGACGCGCCGCAAAGCCTGTGGAGGTCTTGTTCAGACCATCTGCAGAGGATATAGCAGATCTTTATAAGGCGTTAGATAAATTCAGTGAATAAAGTTTGAAAGGCTGGTTATTGATGGTATCTGTAAAAACGGCAGAAAATAATGAGGATATTAAAAAAATAGCGGAGCTGGCAGAGGTGATCTGGCATGAGTATTTTTCATCGCTGCTGAGCGCGGAACAGATAGACTATATGGTGGAGAAATTCCAGTCATACAAGGCTATAAGCGCTGCTGTGAACAACGAAGGCTATAGGTATTATATGGCATACTGCGGCGACGAGCTGTGCGGCTACTTGGGATATCATAACGAGGGCGGCGGCAGGATATTTATAAGCAAAATATATGTAAGGGCAGATAAGCGCAGACTGGGCATAGCCTCGGCTATGCTTGAAAAGCTGACTATTGACGAGCCTGAGGCTGAGGTCTGGTATCTTACAGTAAACCGCTATAACAGCGGCTCTATTGCAGTTTATAAAAAGCGCGGGTTTGAGACAGTAAAGGAACAGGTAACAGACATAGGAAACGGGTTTGTTATGGACGATTATGTGATGGAAAAGCGTTTTACCGATAGGTAAGATACAAAATAATTAACATTAACTCCCAAATGTGAATATTTTTGTGCATATTAGTTAAAAACGTGAATATATTTATTTCCCTTTTCCAACTTTAATCACGAAAAATACATTTTTTTTGCTTAAATACTTTTCAAGTATTAAAAAATATGATATAATATAGGTGTTCAACTGTAAGAAATTTATTTGAACAATAATAAAGAAAAACAGTGTAAATAAATCAAAAATGTAGGAGGGTTAAACATGACAGAAAACAAGGCAGTTCTTGCTTGGCTTGATGAAATGGTCGCTATGTGTAAGCCGTCAAATATCGTTTGGATCGACGGAAGCGAAGAACAGCTCGAGGCTCTCAGAGCAGAGGCTGTATCAACAGGCGAGATGATAAAGCTTAACCAGGAAAAGCTCCCGGGCTGCTACTATCATAGAACAGCAGTAAACGACGTTGCCAGAGTTGAAGACAGAACATTCATCTGTACTCCGACAAAGGAGGAGGCAGGTCCGATAAATAACTGGATGGCTCCGGATGAGATGTATGCAAAGCTCAAGGCTCTGTACAACGGCTCAATGGAAGGCAGAACAATGTATGTGATCCCGTATTCAATGGGTCCTGTAGGATCACCGTTCTCAAAGATCGGTATTGAGCTTACAGACAGCATCTATGTTGTTCTTAACATGGCTATCATGACAAGAGTAGGAAAGGCTGTTATAGATCAGCTTGGCGACAGTGATGATTTCATCAAGTGTCTGCACGCAAAGAAGGATATAGATCCTGAGGAAAGATATATAGTTCAGTTCCCGCAGGATAAGACAATATGGTCAGTTAACTCAGGCTACGGCGGCAACGTTCTTCTCGGCAAGAAGTGTTTCGCGCTTAGAATAGCTTCATACCTCGGAAGAAATGAAGGCTGGATGGCTGAGCATATGCTCATCCTTGGTCTTGAGAATCCGCAGGGCGAGGTTAAGTATATCTGTGCTGCATTCCCGTCAGCATGCGGTAAGACAAATCTGGCTATGCTCATTCCTCCGAAGTACCTCCAGGAAAAGGGCTATAAGGTATGGACAGTAGGCGATGATATTGCATGGCTCAGAATAGGCCCAGACGGCAGACTTTACGCTATCAATCCTGAGGCTGGTTTCTTTGGCGTTGCTCCGGGAACATCAACAAAGACAAACTTCAATGCTCTTGAAACAACAAAGAGAGGAACTATCTTCACAAACGTTGCTATCAACAATGAGGATATGACAGTTTGGTGGGAAGGCCTTGACAAGAACCCGCCGGTAGACGCTACTGAGTGGAAGGGCGCTAAGGTAAATGGACCTGAGTACGTGGCATCAGGCGAAAAGCTTGCTCACCCGAACTCAAGATTTACAGCTCCGGCTAAGTATTGTCCGTGCATCTCACCTGAGTTCGAGAACCCGCAGGGCGTACCTGTAGAGGCTATCGTATTCGGCGGACGCCGTGCTAAGTGCGCTCCGTTGGTATATCAGTCAAGAGATTGGCAGCATGGTACATTTGTAGGCGCTATCATGGCATCTGAGACAACAGCTGCAGCTGCTGGTGCAGTAGGCGTTGTAAGACGTGATCCTATGGCTATGAAGCCGTTCGTTGGCTACAATATGGCAACATATTGGGGACACTGGCTCGAAATGGGCAAGAAGCTCGGCGATAAGGCTCCTAAGATATTCAACGTTAACTGGTTCAGAAAGGATGACGACGGCAACTTCATGTGGCCGGGATTCGGCGATAACATGCGTGTTCTTCTGTGGATCCTTGACAGATGCGCAGGCAAGGTTGACGCTGATGAGTGTGCTATCGGTTATGTTCCTAAGGCTGAGGATATCGATATAACAGATCTTGAGGATTGTTCACTTGATACGATCAAGGATCTTCTCACTATCGATAAGAACGTATGGCTTGAGGATGTTGCTAATATCAAGGAGTATTTCGCACAGTTCGGCGATATGCTTCCTGAGGAAATGGCAGCAGAGCTTGACAAGCTTGAGAGCAACCTCAATAATATGTAATTTAACGATATATAAAGACGTGTGCGGCTGCATGCGTCTTTTTTTGATCTTGAATATATGGTGATTTTGTACAAAGCATTGCATATATATAGTATTTGTCGCATGCTTCACAAGTGAGATCCATAAAATGTTTGGATATTTTGCACATGATATTTATGTGTTTAAGGTTGTTGATATTAGACAAACAGACGTGATAACTGCGTGGTTCTGGTAAAAAACTGAACAAAAAAGTCTGTTTTTTTGCATGTTTTATACAAAAGAATACTTGCAAATTTGATGAAAATATACTATAATATTAATTAAGATATTATGCAATTTAACTCATGTATAAATTGCATAAAAATAAACTTTAGGGAGGTTTACCAATGGCGAAAAACGCAGCGGCAGTTGCTGCTCCAACTGCCAAAAAATCACACAAATGGGTACAGATCAAGCGCGATAAGTGGATGTATCTTCTGCTTTTACCGGGCGTTCTGTATTTTGTAATCTTCAAAATAGTTCCGTTGTGGGGTATCTTTATTTCCATGAAGGACTATTATGCGGGCGTTCCGTTCATGAAGGCTGACTGGGTTGGCTTGAGTAACTTTATCAGGTTCTTCAGTTCAAACAGCTTTCTGCAGCTATTGAGGAATACATTGATCATCTCGTTGATGAACATCATATTCTTCTTCCCGCTGCCGATAATTCTCGCATTGCTGCTGAATGAGATCAGAGTTCAGTGGTACAAGAAGCTGCTTCAGACACTTGTATACGTGCCTCATTTCGTATCAATGGTTGTCATCGCATCTATTACCTTCATGCTTCTTAAGGAAGCTTCATCTGATACTACTACCGGAGGAGCTATTTTCGAGATAACCAAAAAGCTTACAGGTACCGGCGAGCAGTGGATGAGCAGTAAGGTAGCGATCTATTGGGTGCTGTTGTTCCAGAATATCTGGAAGGAAACCGGTTGGGGTACGATTATCTTCCTTGCAGCGCTTGCGGGCGTTGACGTGGAACAGTACGAAGCAGCAATAGTTGACGGTGCAAGCAGATTCCAGCAGCTGATCTACATCACACTTCCGGCTATTTTCAGTACGGTTGTAACAATGTTTATCCTTCGTATGGGAAGCGTTCTTGATACAGGATTTGAGCAGATCATCCTTATGCAGAACAACCTGAATAAGTCGTCAACAGAAACATTCGATACATATGTATATAATATCGGTAGAGTTGACGGTAACTACGGTTATTCAACGGCAGTTGGCTTGTTCAAGTCGGTAGTCAGCCTTATTTGTATCCAGGCTGCTAACAGACTTGCTAAGAGAGCAGGTCAGGCCGGATTGTTCTGATGCAAAGGAGGTAACATTATAATGATTAGCATTAAGAGAAAAAGTCTTGGCGATATTGTAATGGATGTGGTTATTTATTTCCTCCTTACTATATTGGCTATATTGATGGTTATTCCGTTTATATACGTAATAGCTGCATCGTTTGCTACTGAATCAGAAATCTTGTCAAGACCTATATTCCTTATACCTGATAATCCTACACTTGCAGCTTATCAGCGTATTTTCGATATGAACGATATGGGTAAGACAGTTGTTCGTTCACTGTGTATTTCTATCGGTGTAACAGCAGTAGGTACAGTAATAAACTTGTTCTTTACAACGACAATGGCATACGGTCTTTCACGCAGCAATCTCATTGGTAAAAAGGTGCTTCTTAACATGGTACTTTTCACAATGGTATTTGGCGGCGGTATGATCCCTACATTCCTTGTTGTTAAAGGTCTCGGTATGTATGATACATATGCAGCTCTTATCCTTCCGGGTGCTATAAGCGCATATAACATGCTTATCGTTCGTAACTTCTTTATGGAGCTTCCGGCAGGTCTTGAGGAGGCTGCTTCGATCGACGGCTGTACCGATATTGGTATATTCGCAAAGATCGCGCTTCCGCTTTCACTGCCGTGTCTTGCAACCTTCGGTCTGTTCTACGCAGTAGGACACTGGAACAACTACTTTGGCGCATTGCTCTATTTGGGCGATTCGGACAAATATCCGTTCCAGCTCGTACTCAGAAACCTCGTTATGCAGACTGCTGAGGATTCAGCAGACGGCGAGGATCTTCCGAGTGAAACACTGAAGATGGCGGTTATCGTTGTAGGTACGGTTCCGATCCTTATCGTATATCCGTTCCTTCAGAAGCACTTTGCTGCAGGCGTAATGGTTGGCGCTATCAAGGGTTAAAGGAGGTTCAATTGATGAAAGATTGGAAAAAAATATCTGCACTTGTAATAGTGATGGGTTCACTCGCGGGTGCTCTTGCAGGCTGTGGAGAAACATCAGTTCCTGTAGGAGTTGACACTGCTAATCCTACAATATCTGTCATGACTTCGGCGACCAAAACCGCATCGGCAGGTCAGGAATCTCCTGTTGTACAGGAAATGCAGCGTTATCTTGGCGAGGCAATGTCAAAGAAATATGGAAAGCAGTACGATCAGGTAACACTTGATCTTCAGTGGACAGCATCGACTGCTTATGATGAAAAGGTCACAGCTGCAATGGGCGCTAACGAGTACCCACATGTAATGCTTGTAACAACAAGAAACTCATCTGTTATCCAGAACTCAAAGGCAGGAACATTCTGGGATCTTACCGATAAGTTTACATTGACAGATGAAAAGTTTGTATCTGAAGAGAATCCCGAAGGTTATGTTTACCCGAAGCTGGCTCAGGCAGATCCTACTATTAACAGAAATATATCTGTTGACGGTAAGATATACGGCGTATATCGTGCGAGAGAGCTTGGTCGTCAGGGTGTAACTATCCGTAAGGACTGGCTTGATAATCTTGGTCTTGAGCAGCCTGAAACCATTGATGATTTTGAAAATGTGTTAAAGGAATTTACCACAGGCGATCCTGATAATAATGGTGTAGACGGCGATACATACGGCATGATAGTAACGAACTATCTTGACGGTCCTCTCAACAACCTTGCATTGTGGATGGGTTCACCGAACGAGTGGGGCTATGATGAGGAAGAGGGCGTATGGAAACCGTGGTTCATGTCAGAAGGTTTCTTCAACGCTATGACAAAGATGCGCGAGTGGTATGCTGCAGGATATATTAATAAGAATATGGCAACACTCGATGCAAACAGCTGGGATAACGACTTCCTTAACGGTATAGGCGGCGTACAGATCGACGTTGCTGACCGTGCAAGAAGAAACGCCACAAACATTAAGGAGAAGAATCCTGATGCTGTTGTAGATGTATTCGGATACGTAAAGAAAGACGAAAATTCAGAGCCTACAGTATGGCCTACTACCGGCTACAGCGGTTATTATGTAATCCCGACTCCGTCAGTAGCAACTGAGGAAGAGCTTGACTTCATCCTTTCAGTTCTTGACGAGTGTAACGGTGAATACATTGTAGACCTTTGTAACTATGGTATAGAGGGCAGAAACTATACTATAGACGAAGAAGGCAATGCTGTTAAGAATACAGATCCTCAGCTCACAGCAGAGTATGATGATCTTAACCAGTTCTCAATGGGTATAGCTCCTACAACTCTTAAGACAGCTTATGTAAATGAAGTTGCTGAAAAGGTTGAAGAGGTTTATGATGAGAACAGAGAGTATGCAGTAACCAATCCGATGGCTCCATACACATCAGACACATATGCTATAACTGGTACTCAGCTTGACGCTATCATAGCAGAGGCTAAGACAAACTATATTGTTGGAAAGATAGATGAAAATGGCTGGGCAGAGGCTATTGAGCAGTGGATGAAGATGGACGGTGACCTCGTTATCGAGGATTACACTAATGCGTATAATGAAGATGAATCGAATCATGATGATTCCGGAAACGTTGTAATACCGGATGAATTCAAGTATTCATTCAAATTCTAAACTGTCATAATATACTTTCATTGACCGCCGGGGATATTCCCCGGCGGCTTTGATTTTAGCAAAAATGCTTTATATTAAAATGGGTTCATATTTATTAAATAACTGCAAAATACAGGTCAATTCGCATTGCTCCGCAGTCAGCACAGTAAAGCCCTGAGGAGGTATGCGTAGAAATGGGAGCAATAGTAAACAAATTATCAATTAACAAAACGTTCATCAATAGTACACAGCAGATTAATAATGTCAACTGTCCAAACTGGCATAATGCACAAAATAGTAAGGACAAAATAGTCTATTTTAATGAAAAGAAATTAGGGTATTGAGAATAAATTTGACTTGTGGTATAATATTATTAAGAATATATTAAGTTTCAGAATGTAAGGATCATGGAAATTGATATATTTAATGTTAATACAGGTGTTTCAAATGAATTACAGGGAGAGGAAAAAAACAAACCGTGATTCTTTTATGATCGCAGTCAATTTGCGGACCATGACGGCGATAACGAATACCTTAAAACAAAATAAATTTTAAAGGGAGAGTGTAACATGAATAACAAAAAAATTATTTCATTATT
>CALXSS010000036.1 GCA_944391225.1 uncultured Clostridia bacterium | reverse complement strand
TCCTTATCTTTGATTTCAATAGTTAGATCTTCTTCGTTGCAGATCATTTCAAGATCATCACTGATAGTTTGTCCTTCAACTCTGTTGTAATCATTTACTGTAGCAAAATCTATAAACAGATCGGCGCCTTTTGTGAGACCCGTTACATCAACGCTATAGTGATCATTCACTCTGTTTACTCTTGCCTTTGTTGCGCCTTTGAAGATATTGTCGCCGCATCCCCAATCACTGACTATATCATAACCGTTGTCAGTTCTTTCAGGGAAGGTTACATTATTTAAAGTCAATGTGCCATTATGGTTTACTATAGAATATTTGTCTGTATCTGACGATGTATCAAAAGTACAGTTGTTCAGCGTTAGATTTGATGAAGTGTTATAAATCTCGAAGAAACGTGAGCCGCCTGAGAAGTTAATATCAGAAAATTCCCAGGTCGCAGGGGCTTCAACATAAAACATAGATGTATCTTTGCTACTATATGTTATTATGTTGCTGTTGCCTTTTACGCGGCCGGTTATTGACGAATCACTGCCTTTTAATGACACCTGTTCGTCCGCAGTAAAACTTGATGTTAAATCGTAGCTGCCGCCGGTGGTCAAAGCTGTTTTCAATGACGCGAAATCATTTATTTCTCCTTTTTCCTGCTCATAGATCTTTACATTATCAAGATAGAAATTGCAATTGTTACCGCCGTTTGTCTGGAACCAAAGCGTGTTTTTATGGGATTCTGCATCATATTCAGGTACGATAAACGATCCTGTTATATGTGTAAATTCGCTTGTGCTAACAGCAGCGCTATTTAGAGTACATACAGGCTGACAGCCTTCTACAGTTTCAAATTCAGGTCTGAATGTCATTCCTTCCTGTTCAGCCATTGCATCAAACTCAAGAATATATGTTGAGCCTGGAGTAAGGGTCATATCACATCCTGCAACATACCAAAAGTCAACCGTTGATCTGTCAATATAAAGCGCACCACTTTCAACTGAAAGATTGTCCCTATGGCTTCTGAATGAGCCGAGTCCATCCTCAAATGTTTCATCGACTATGTATGTCGTTTCCGCAGATGCTGTTAATGATACTGTTGAGATCCCGAGCATTGTCAGCGCGGCTGTCAATGCTATTACTTTTTTGATTTTCACAAAATCACATCCTTATATTTATATATTATGTACTATATCTATATGATATATACACATGTTCATTATACATCATGCTATATACATATTCCATTATTAAACTAAAGGAAATACTGGGAGTTTTTTTGCTTTTTATCATTGCAGCTGTTTCAGCGGACAGATAAAGAAAGCAGATCTAAAAAGCTGTATCGGGAGGGGATCCCGATACAGCCGGTCATATTATTTTGCCGGATCTCCGGCAGCTATGTATATTTTTCTGTATTTTGCCGTGCAGCAGTCCTCGCCGCGTGGCTTAAGCAGTATTTCAGCAATGTAAAGTCCGGTTGCCTCATCTGTGCAGCCGCACAGCTCTGCTGCTTTTCGCGGGATCTCAACGGTGTGATCAACAGCCTCGCCGCCTGGCTCAGATACTGCTATTTGAGATAGAAGAATTCCATTGATATAGATGTCAAAATTCACATTAAATGTCTTTTGACCGTCTGAAGTATCTGCCGTTATTTCTGTACAGTCGTCAATATAGCGCAGTATAAGATAATTCTTATCAGCAGAGCCGTCAATGAGCATATTATATTTGAAGAAACCGTTTCCATATGCGAATCTGTACTGACCGTGCTCATCAGTGCCCTGGACAGAGCAGCGGCGGAACGGAGTTTCATTTTCAGTGCTTTGCAGCATTCCGTGACCCAGCTCTGACTGCTGACCGTCCGGCTCGACCTCGTCAAGCTGTAAGCCGCTGAGCCTGATAGAGTATGTGTCTATAGCCTTATCAAGGTCAAAGTATATATTGTGGAACCCGTGCGCAATGTCAGAGAACGGAACAAGGATCATATCCTGACCCGTGCTGTTACGATCCGCGGGCAGTATGAACTCCGCCTTTTCTCCGAATTTGTGTATGTATCCCGCTATATCATCGGCTGTGTCAATTCCTTTTCCGTCTGAGGTCATCAGCACCGGATAGAAGGTCTGCTGGCAGGCGGTGCTGCGTTCCTCCCATATATATTCATATCTTCTTTTTACCTCTCCGCCCAGCCGCGCAGCAAGTACGAGCGGACCGTATTCATAAGCTATCTTATCTCCGCTCCGTGAATGATAAAGGCTTATTCCGAGCGGTATCTCAATATCTAAAATGTCTCCGGCTTTGACAGCGCGCACCTCGGCATAACCGCCCCCGTCTGCCTCAGCTGTGAGCCTGCCGTTAAGGCGTACAGTCATTTTTTCGGAATATCTGCTTATCCAGCCAGGTACGCGCAGCTTTATATCAGCCGCCTCTGCGCTATTTCCGGAAACAGATATGCGTATCCTTCCGCTGTAAGGGTATTCTGTTTCTGTATCAAGGGTAAGTCCCTTGCTTTTGAGCTCATATGTGCATGGCAGGTACAGATTGACGTAAACGCATCCTTGTTCCTCATAGAACATAACTCTCTTGTATCTTGCCGGGTTCTCCATACCTGTGCCGGTACAGCACCACCAGGAATTATATTTTTGCTCGTATATCCTGTGCGTGCCCTGGACCATGGAAACGAAATACATTTTTGCGCCTGTTTCAGGCTCCTGCTGAGAAAGTATATGGTTGTACAGCGCGCGCTCGTACCAGTCTATGTATTCGCTCCTGTGCTCCCATGAGAACAGATATTCTGTAAGACGCATCATATTATATGTATTGCAGCTTTCACAGGTCTTAACTCCCAGCTCCTCCGTGCCTGACGGCTGAAAATGCTCGCTGAGTGAATTTCCGCCTATGCAATAGCAGCGCTCGAGATTAACGTAATACCAGAAGTTTTCGCAGGCGGTCCTGTAGTCTGCAAATCTGTCTGTGTCCAGCTCGTACAATGCCGCCGCGCCCACAAATTTGGGTATCTGCGTGTTGGCGTGCATGCCGGAAAGCGACTCGGTATCATTTTTCATAAGCGGGTCTATTACGAGATCGTGCGTGAACCTTCTCGCAGCCCTTTTGTATTTTTCACAGCCTGTTATATTGAAAAGCTTTGCGAATATCTCATTCATGCCGCCGTGTTCTATTTCCAGAACCTCCTGCATCTCGCTGTCACTGAGAGCGTCAGTGCCGTCCGCTGCCCAGTCGGCAAGCTTTTTCAGTACGGTGAACGCCTTTTTTGCAAGAGACGGCTCTGCATAGCTGTAAACATCAATAAGTCCCTGAAATACCTTGTGGATATTATACCATGGCACCCAGTATACCCCCAGCCAGTCCTTTTTACCGGCAAAGCAGTCAAGAAACGGGATCTCATCACAGCCGCCTATGTATTCCTTATGAACAGTTGTTTCACAGCCTTGGGGGATCTCAGTATTTTGCAGCGCATCAAGCTTATCTATAACATATTCTATTTTTTTATGTATATCCTCCGCTGTTATAACAGTGTCAGATGACGGAGAAGGAGCTGTATCCGATGTGTCCTCACCGGTCAGGGAACTGCCTGAAAGTACTATATCGCCGCGGTTTTTACAGCTGTTGTAAAACAGAGCTGCTGACGAGAGCCAATGACCTATCTGCTGTCCGGCAAGCGTTGAACGGTCATCTGCATTTATCTTTTTTGCCCCGAGCGCCTCCCAGCCTCCGTAGCGGAGGACAATATCGCCCTCTTTTTTGTCGCCGCGGATCACGGCATCGTCATCCGCCCCGTACCTAAGCGTGAGAGAATGCACCTCAAACGACGGCACAAGAAGCCGAGGCAGATCTATTCCCATAATATATCCAAGTCCGACACGTTCGCTTGTTTCAAAACGGCTCCCGGGCGTGAGAGCTATGTCAGACGTATCGGCATATGATGGTTTTTGTTTGATAGCTGAATGTTCCAAATCGATTCACTCCTTGTATCTTGCTCAATGCTTACAGTATAACACAGTAAAATGATATATGCAACTTATTATGCTATAAAAGCCATATTTTTTTTTTAATTATCTTAAATATGATAATGATAACGGATCTAACGGATAAATAATGGCTGTCCTGGTCAGGATCATATATTTTGCTCTAACATGCAGAAAAAATTTTGTATAATATGTACAAGTATGTATAATATATTAGTCTAAAATGACGAATATTATTTTGTTTAAAGTATTATTTTTGTGGTAAATATATAGCATGAGCGGTTTTTTTATAAAAATCGGCTGAGAACGAAATTTAAGGATGCTGATGCATCCGCCACAAGGAGGACAAATATATATGGAAAATATCAGAAACATTGCCGTTATGGGACATGGAAAGTGCGGAAAAACTACTCTTACAGAAGCAATGCTTTTTAACGCAGGTGAGATAAAGCGTTTCGGTTCCGTAGCGGACGGTACGACCACATCAGATTATGACGGCGAGGAGATCAAGCGTCAGTTTTCGATCAGCACAGCGATAGCTCCGGTGAATTGGAAAGGTATGAAGTATAATATCATAGATACACCGGGATATTTCGATTTCGCAGGCGATGTAAAGGCAGGCGTAAGAGCGGCTGATTCGGCTCTCGTAGTTCTGAGCGGCAGAAGCGGTGTTTCGGTAGGTACCGAGCAGGTATATCAGTATGCAAAGACTAAGGATATACCGATAATGTTTTTTGTTAACAAGATAGATGACAATCACGCAAGCTATGAAAAGACTCTTGAGGAGATGAAGGAGGTATTCGGCAAGGCTGTTACACCTTTCGTATATCCTATAAGAGAGGGCGATGAGTTTAAGGGCTTTGTAGATATAGTTGATATGACAGCGCGCCGCTATGAGGGCAAGGAAAGAGTTGACATCCCTGTTCCCGATGGTATGGCTGAGGTTGTGGCTCCGTTGCGCGAAATGATAATGGAGGCTATTGCAAGCACAGACGAAGAGCTTATGGTCAAGTATTTCAACGAGGAGGAATTTACCTTTGATGAGATCAAGCAGGCTATAAGAAAGGGCGTTAAGGACGGCAGCATCTATCCTGTATACTGCGGCAGCGGTCAGGATAATATAGGTGTTCGCAGCCTTATGGACGGCATAGGCAAGTATCTGCCGGCACCGTCAGAGATAAAAGAGATAGCAAGAAAGAGCGATACAGCTGAGTCTGTAGAGCTCGTTCAGTCCGAGACTGAAACTCCGGCTGCTGTTGTATTCAAAACTATCGCCGATCCGTATGTAGGCAAGATGTCGATATTCAGAGTATATTCGGGCGAGATCAAGGCAGACAGTACATATTTCAATCCTAACAGAGGCGAGAATGAGAGAATAGGAAAGGTTTACACGCTCTGCGGCAAAAAGCAGACCGAGGTCAAGTCGGTCAAAGCAGGTGATATTGGCTGTGTTACAAAGCTTGAGCATACAAAGACAGGTGATACTCTCTGCGACAAGAGCAAGGATATAATACTTACAGGTATTGAATTCCCGGCGCCGGTGCTTTCAATGGCAGTAAAGCCGGCGGCTAAGGGCGATGAAGAAAAGATAGTAAGCGGCCTTACAAAGCTCATGGATGAGGATCCGACCTTTACACTTACAAACAATGCCGAGACAAAGCAGACGCTTATCAATGGTCAGGGCGAGCAGCATATAGATGTTATAATCAGCAAGCTGAAGAATAAATACGGCGTGAACGTTATACTTGAAGAACCTATAACACCGTATCGTGAGACTATCACAAAGACGGCTGTTGTTGAGGGTAAGCATAAGAAGCAGTCGGGCGGTCACGGACAGTACGGTCATGTTAAGATAGAGTTCTCACCGGGTCTTACTGAGGAGCTTATGTTTGAAGAAAAGGTATTCGGCGGCAGCGTGCCTAAGAACTACTTCCCGGCAATAGAAAAGGGCTTGCAGGAAAGCTGTCAGAAGGGTGTGCTCGCAGGTTATCCTGTAGTTAACCTCAAGGCGACATTGCTTGACGGTTCATACCATCCTGTTGATTCTTCAGAAATGGCGTTCAAGACAGCGGCTTCAATAGCTTATAAAGAAGGACTTAAGCAGGCAGGTCCTGTAATTCTCGAACCAATAGGCTATCTTAAGAGCTATGTTCCTGAGAGCATTATGGGCGACATTATCGGCGATATAAACAAGCGTCGCGGCAGGATCATGGGCATGGGTGAGAGCGACAGACCGGGCTTGAACCTCGTTGAGGCTGAAGTGCCTATGTCGGAGATGCACAAGTATGCTACCGATCTGAGAGCTATGAGCGGCGGACGCGGCAGCTTTACATTTGAATTTGTGAGATATGAAAAGGCGCCTATGGATGTTGCCAATAAGATAATCGCGTCATCTCACTGATAAATATTAATTTGATGATACTTTCTTTTTCGCTATAATAATAAACAAAGGAAAAACCGGCACATGCAGCCGGTTTTTTCTTTGTTTTTTTTGCAAAACTCCCGATACAATAAAATGATCCGTGGTATTTGCCGGTATGTATTGCTTATCAGTTTTATTGTGTGTAATATTTTTAGCAGCATTTTTAACTATTTTTATATTATAAAAAACAACTAAAATAATTTATATAAAAAACAAAAATAAGTCCATTCGCTGCAATATGTTAATGCTGTATAATATATCTATGAGAACAATGGTGCGTCAGGTGAAAATGCACGAAAGGAGCGAGGATATTATGTTTAAAAGAATATTATCTGCAGTGCTTGCGGCAAGCATGATAACACTGCCGGGGGCTGTCACGCATGCCGAAAATGAGGTTGTTGTAGATCCGGATACTGTTTTATGGTATGATAAGCCGGCCTTTACAGATAGTGAGCACAGCGACTGGGTTCATGCTCTTCCGGTAGGAAAAATGGGCGGCTTGGAGGAATGGTTTATGGAAGGACTGATGTCGAACATATGCAGCTCAATGAGACATCGATATGGACAGGTGGTCCTATAGATTATACAAATACATCGGGCGGCGGCGAGAGGTTCAGCGAAATACGCGATGATATGTTGTCGGGAAACAGAGACGCTGCTATTTCGGCTGCGACAAGCTATCTGATGGGAAAGCCAACAGCCCAGGCGGCATATCAGCCGTTCGTGGATATGTATCTTGATTTTGGACATGAGCTTGAAAAAACACGGCATTACAGACGCTCTCTTGACACTGCAGAAGCTGTTGCAAGTGTTGATTATGATTATGAGGGCAGCAAATATCACAGAGAGACGATTGCGAGCTATCCAGACCAGGTAATAGCTACAAACATTACATGTGACGGCGATGAGGAGCTGTCATTTTCCGCATACCTTGATTCTCCGCCCATAGAGGGCAGAGACGCTTCTCAGACACACAAGGGTGATGGAAAGTATTATTCTGTTGAAGCTATAGGAGCTAATCAGATAGCCTTGCGCGCGCGGGTTCAGGACGGAAAGAATGCAGCGCATAAGGAGATAGGCGAGAAGAATAATCAGGAATGCAAAATAGACTTTGAAGCTCGTTTATTAGTTGATACAGACGGCACTGTCAAGGCTGAGGGCGAAAAGCTCACAGTCAGCGGCGCGTCATACGCTACAGTATATGTGTTTGGCGCAAGTAATTTTATAGATTACCAAACACTGGGCGATACGGATATAAGAACAGAACCCAACAATCAGCTTGAGCTCAAGGTCGGAGATGAGATATATGATCTTAAAAGCAGCTGCGAGTTTGATAACTGCGACAGTTACTATTTTATAGGAACGTATATCGTTCCTGAAAATGCTCATACAGTAGAATTTTCGTATGGTATAGGAGTATTTGAAAAAACAGCGGTACTTGAAGTAGTATGAAATTTGTATTTATGATGCTGTTGCAAAACTCAACAATTTTGCAACAGCATCGAGGGACTTTAGAAAAATAGTGTGGAACAGACGAAACGAAGGAGGGCAGTCCCATTACCTTAGAGCATATGGTGGTACGTCGAGCTGTGGGTTTCAACAACGGATGTAAAACCGCAAAATTATTCATTTTTTGTTGTATTTAGGTTGACATTGTGAACAATATATGATAAAATTATTAATTATCTGTATGTGAATTGTATGTATTACAACAATTAAATAACGAAAGGGATGTTTCCAATGGACAAATTCACTGCTTTTTTGAAAAGTATCGACAACTTTGTGTGGGGATTGCCTCTTATCCTGCTCATTATTCTGACAGGTATCTATTTGACTATCCGTGTGCATGGTTTGCAGATACGTCATCTTGGCAAGGCTCTCCGGTTTATGGTAAAGAACGAGGAGGGTGGCGAAGGTGAGGTCACAAGCTTTGGCGCGCTGTGTACGGCGCTGTCGGCTACTATAGGAACAGGCAATATCGTCGGTGTGGCTACAGCTATTGCTGCAGGAGGTCCTGGTGCGCTTTTCTGGATGGTTGTCGCGGCATTGTTCGGTATGGCTACAAAGTATACTGAGGGTTTCCTTGCTATTAAGTACCGTACCATAGATGAGGACGGTCATGTTTTAGGCGGACCGTTCTACTACATAGAAAAGGGTATGGGCAAGGGCTGGAGATGGCTTGCAAAAATATTCGCTGTTTTTGGCGTATGTGTCGGACTTATGGGTATAGGCACATTTACACAGGTAAACGGTATTGCGAGCGCTGTACAGAACTATTTTGATCCTACTACTGCTCACGCTGTGAATATTTTCGGACGTGATATATCATGGTTTGTTGTCATAACAGGTCTTGTGGTCACGATATGCGTTGCTCTTGTTGTCATAGGCGGAATAAAGCGTATTGCCAAGGTGTCTGAGGTTGTAGTGCCGTTTATGGCTATTCTCTATTTTGTATTTGCTATCACTCTGATACTTTGTAATATAACAAGGATACCTGATGCGATCGTTCAGATCGTTCAGGGCGCGTTTGGCTGCGGAGATGTATCTGAGGGTGTCAGAGCTGTCGCCGGCGGTGTGCTCGGAGCTATGATGGCTGCTATGCAGAACGGTGTTGCCCGCGGTATATTCTCAAATGAGGCAGGTCTCGGTTCTGCACCGATAGCTGCTGCTGCTGCAAAGACAAAGGATACAGTCCGCCAGGGGCTTGTTACAATGACAGGAACATTTATAGATACAATAGTTATATGTACAATGACAGGTCTTTCAATAGTTATTGCAGGCTCATGGCTCAATCCTGAACTTGAGGGCGTAGCTATAACTATGGACGCTTTCAGCAGTGGTATCCCGTTCCTGAGCGAGGATATTTCATCATTCGTGCTTATGATATGCCTTGTATTTTTTGCTTTTACAACCATTCTGGGCTGGGACTATTACAGCGAAAGATGCCTTGAATATCTCACAAACAGAAAAAAAGGCGTTGTTCAAGTTTACAGATGGGTATACGTATTAGCGGTGTTCATAGGACCGTATCTTACTGTTGAGGCTGTATGGACTATAGCTGATATATTCAATGGACTTATGGCTATACCGAATGTTATAGCGCTTATTGCGCTCAGCGGCATTGTAGCTAAGGAAACTAACGAGTATTTTAAGAATCCTCTGAATAGAAAATAAATTACAGAGGCTGTTGCAAAACTCAACGAGTTTGCAACAGCCTTGGGGGCTTTAGAAAAATAGTGCAGAACGGACGAAACGAAGGGGCGCAGCCCCTTGCCCGAAGGCGTACGGGGTTACGTCGAGCGGTGAGTTTCGTTTGTAATATAAAGCGATTTTAATTCTGAAATTTTCATTTATGAAAATTTCCACCTTAAACTTGATAGCAGTATCCTTAAAAAATAGCTTATCTGCTTTGTTCTTTTCGCTTTATGTGGTCTGTGCATTTTGCTACAGCCCCTTTTATTTTGGTAACATATTGTACATACATAAGAGCAAATAATACCTGAAAATTTACTTGATATTCTGATAATTATATGCTATAATAGTTTTAAGCAGAGGTGTTCTGTATTAACGGAGGATATTATGACTATAATTGGCAATGATTGGGACGAGCTGCTCAGCGACGAGTTCAGCTCGGATTATTATATAAGGCTTAGAGATTTTTTGGCAGCAGAATACAAGGAGCATACAATATATCCTGACAAATATGATATATTCAATGCTCTCAAGTATACGCCTTACAGCGATGTAAAGGTGGTCATCTTTGGTCAGGATCCATATCATGAGCCGGGTCAGGCTCATGGTCTTGCTTTTTCAGTTAAAAGGGGAGTGAGGATCCCGCCGTCTCTGCTAAATATTTATAAGGAGCTGCGCGATGAGTTGGGATGCTATATACCAGATAACGGCTGCCTTGAAAAGTGGGCGCATCAAGGGGTGTTGCTGCTAAACAACTCGTTGACAGTAAGGCAGGGAGCGGCAAACTCGCACAGAAACAAAGGCTGGGAAATATTCACCGACCGCATAGCACAGCTGCTAAATGAGAGGAAAGAACCGCTTATTTTTATGCTTTGGGGCAGTAATGCAAAGGAAAAAATGAAGATCATAACTAATCCGGAGCATATAATCATGACTGCAGCGCATCCGAGTCCGCTTTCCGCTTCGCGTGGATTTTTCGGCTGCGGTCATTTTAAAATGGCGAATAAGATACTTACAAGACGCGGCATAGAGCCGATAGATTGGCAGATAGAAAATGCAGAATAAATACATATTTGGTATCACCGGAGGGAGCGGTGCAGGTAAATCTACAGTTAGCGCAAAATTCAGAGAATTAGGAGTCTATGTATCTGATGCGGATATTGCTGCGCGCTGTGTGGTAGTGTCCGGTTCAAAGTGCCTCGGCGAGCTCTGCTCAGAGTTCGGAAACGATATATTGTCTTTTGACGGAAGTCTAAACAGAGCAAGACTTGCGGAAATAGTATTTTCTGATGCTGAAAAACTTGAAATACTGAACAGAATAACGCATAAATATATATATGAATATATAGTCAATGAAATAGATGAGCATGATTCGGAGCTTTGCGCTGTTGACGGCGCCGTTATAATAGGCAGTCCTGTTATGGAGCTTTGCAGAAAGCTTGTTGTCGTTACTGCCGATAAGGAAACGCGTCTGGAGAGGATAATGAAACGTGACAGTATTGACCGCAATTCAGCACTTGCACGCCTTGGCGCGCAGCCGGAGGACAGCTTTTATCTTGAACATGCAGACTATACGGTGGTCAATAACGGAGATCTTATAAAGCTGGGAGAACAAATTGAGGAAATCTACAACAAAATCAAGAATGAAGCAAAGGCAGCTTGCTCGCAGACGTAAACGCCGTCAGCGTTTATTTGGTGTGTTATTTGTTATGCTTATGATCGGCCTCTTTATTATAGGCACAAAAAGCGGGCTGGAGCTCAGCAGAAGCATAAAATATCCCGTAGAATACAGCAGCTATATAGTTAAGTATTCAGATGAAAATGATCTTGATCCATACCTGGTAATGGCTGTGATAAAGCAGGAGAGCAATTACATACCGGATGCACGTTCTCCATATGCCGGAGGACTAATGCAGCTTACAGAGGAAACTGCTGATGATTACGCTGCGAGGCTGGGTATGACTGATTATGATTATATGGATCCGGAAACTAATATCAAGCTCGGATGCTATGTGCTCCGTTCTCTGATAGATAAGTATGAGGTTGTCGATACCGCACTCGCTGCATATAATGCCGGTATGGGCAATGTAGATAAATGGCTGAATGATCCATCATACAGCAGTGACGGAGTGCATCTTTCGCACATACCATTCCCGGAAACACGTCATTATGTTAAAAAGATTAACGGATACTGGGAAGACTATAAAACACACGTGGATATAAGCGAGGAAGTCATTCAGTAAATATTCAGTCATTGAGCCGCTGTTGCGGTGATATATAAGTATTCAGGCGGGGGATATCCGCCGCACAAGACCAATAAGAAAGGAATGAAAAAGATGACAAGAGTAATTACAATAGGTAGACAGTACGGTTCAGCCGGTCATGACATAGGCGAGATGATCGCAAAGGAGCTCGGCTATAAGTTTTATGATAAGGAGCTTGTAGAGATAGCTGCAAAAAAGAGCAATATCTCACAGGAAGCCGTAAAGGAGATAGATGAAAAGGCTACATCAAGCCTGCTGTACTCACTTGCAAGCGGCAACTATTCGCTGCGCGGTATAAGCGGCCCTCTGTATTATGAAATGCCGCTTAATGACAAGCTTTTCATTGCTCAGTCTGAGGTAATTAAGGAAGTTGCCGCAAAGGACAACTGTGTAATAGTTGGTCGTTGCGCTGATTATGTTCTCGAGGATGCTGAGAATGTTGATCTTCTTAGTGTGTTTATTTATGCAAGCCAGGAATTTCGTATGAAGCGTGTACGTGAAGCGTTTGATCTCACAGAAAAGCAGGCGAGAGACAGAGTAAATAAGACGGATAAGCAGCGCCGTATTTATTACAGCTATTATTCTAACCGCGATTGGGGCGCTATGTCGAATTATGACATGTGCCTGAACACAGGTAAGATTGGTATAAAAGAAGCTGCGGATATTATAATCAATTATATTAAGAATAACTGATGCGGTGCTGTGTTTACATACAGGAATATCTGTATCGGTCAAGTAATAGAGGGGCTGTTGCAAGCTCACTGAGTTTTGCAACAGCCTCATAACAATAAAATAAAGGTTTGGAGAAGTAAATGGAATTTATTAAATCTATAATTCTTGGAGTAGTAGAGGGTATAACGGAATGGCTTCCAATAAGCTCTACTGGACATATGATACTTGTAAACGAGCTGATGCGCAACACAGACGGATTCACTCATTCAGATCTGTTCCTGTATGTCATTCAGCTTGGAGCTATCCTGGCAGTCGTAACGCTGTATTTTCATAAGCTTAACCCATTTTCACCGAAGAAGACTCATGCGGAAAAGATAGGCACTTGGAAAATGTGGTCAAAGGTGATAGTGGCATGTATCCCTGCTGCTGTTATTGGTCTTGCTCTTGACAGATTTATGGAGAGCTGGGAAAATTGGGAAGTCGTTTCTGCGATGCTCATTGTCTATGGTATAGCTTTCATCATAGTTGAGCGTTTAAACAAAAAAGCGACAATAAATAGTATCGAAGATATGAGCTATAAGACAGCGTTAATAATCGGAATGTTCCAGGTGCTTTCAATAGTTCCCGGCACATCGCGTTCAGGTTCAACAATACTTGGAGGAATTATAGCCGGCTGCTCAAGAGGAGTTGCAGCAGAGTTTTCATTCTTCCTTGCTATCCCGGTAATGTTTGGAGTAAGTCTTTTGAAGATAGTTACCATGGAAGAGGCTATGACGGGAACCGAGGTTGCCGTACTGCTCACAGGAATGGCGGTAGCGTACGTTGTATCGCTTGCGTCAATAAAATTCCTTATAAGCTATGTCCGCAAGCATAACTTTACATCATTTGGATGGTACAGAATTGCTGTTGGTATTGCAGTAATTGCATACTTTATGACTGTTGGAGCATAAAAGAAAAATACAGACCGTGTCAGGTTGATCATGAGCTGACACGGTCTTTTTATATGGAGGAAAAATATTGTATCGGATGAAAATAACATATGGCTAATAAAATCATTTGTTTTGCGAAGAAATTGTAATAGACTGATTTTTTCTGAAAACATCTATGGAATGAGAAGTGAAGCCAACCATATCAGACCTTTCACATACTGATAGATGATATTTCAAATATAGATCAAACATGTTATCATCCATTTTGTCAAGTCGTTCTCGAATGAGCAGCGCGCAGCCGTCTGAGGCAGCGTAATGCAAGCGAGTAACGTCAAAAGATGACATAAGCTCATCTATATCCTCTTTGCGTACAAGCTCGAACAGATCCTTTGGCTCAGAGCTTGTGGCAAATGTTTCTCCATCTATCAGTCCGCTTTTTATATAGTTGTCAATATCTATATTTTCACGGTAGAATCCATCGTCTATCAGACAGCCGTCTGATATCACATAAGCAGCTATCACGATTCCGCCTGGTTTGGTAACTCTTATAGCTTCACTAAGAGCGCGCCGTTTGTCTTTGTCATTATAAAGGTGATACATAGGACCAAGCAGAAGTGTCATATCATACGTATTTGATCCAAAAGCGAAAAGATCTAAAGCGCTGCCTTGTATTATGGATATATTTTCTTCTGGAACTATTTTTTCTTTAAATATATCAATATTATGCTCCACAAGCTCAACTGCATCAACGCTGTATCCCTGCATGGCAAGCGCGTGTGAATATCTGCCCGTTCCTGCGCCTATTTCTATGATCTTATCACCTTGGCAGAGATATTTGTTAATGTAGTGCATAGTTGTTAGGAATTCTACTGAGCCATGCTTTGCGCATAATCTGTTCTCCTCATTGTAGTGGTTATAGAAATCAATTATATACTTATTTGTCATTGAGAATCTTCCTTTCGTGTTCTATTAGTGAAGAAAGCATGTTTTCTATCATAGTTTCTATATGATTATCGTCCAGATATATTTTACTTTCAGCCGTAAGCACAGCTATGCCGTGAGAATACAAAAATAGGTCAAGGAATATCTTTTTTGCAGACTCTACAGGAATACCTATTGCAGCGGCAAAGTTTTCAGCGTTTTTTATGTTATCCTGCTCTTTATAAAAATCCGACGGAGTTTTCATTTTCAATGTAATATCGCTGATAAACAGTAGCTTGAAAAGCTCGGACTCATTTTTTGCGAAATCTATATAGGATATGGGGAAAACAAGTCTTTCATCTACTGTTGAGCGACGATTTTTTGTGTGGCTTACATAAAAGCTGTATGCAAATTCAAGAAAATCTTCTTTTAGCTCGACCATGTTTTTATAGCAGCTGAAAATCGGACGTGTGGAGCAGTTAAGACCATCTGCAATATTTCGCGCGTTCACAGATTCAAAACCATTCTCACGTGTTATGTCAAGAGTCGTATTGAGTATCATGTCTTTAGTTATTCGTTGTTTTGGCGGCATATCATCACCTCATATTGTTATATAACATATGTTATATAACGATTGTAACATAATAATACGGCTTTGTCAATGGTTTTTTTCTCGTCTGTATTGACAAAATAGCAGAATTAAATTATAATATAATAGTATATTATCGGCTGGAAATATCAGCCGCGAAAGGTTTTGGAGCATAGAAATGATATTGCTTAACGGAAGTAATTTAAAGAAAATGTTTCTTGACGAAACACTTTTTGAAAATGTTTCGTTCAGGATCGATGAGGGTGACAAAATAGGCTTTGTCGGCGTCAACGGAGCTGGAAAGTCGACTCTTTTCAAGATAATAAACGGAACAATGGATCAGGAGAGCGGAGAACTGTTCAGAAATAAAAATACAAAGATAGGTTATCTTGATCAGTATACCTGTATCGAGTCAGACAAAACCATCATGGGCGAGATGCTTACAGCGTTTGAAGAAGTGATAGGTATTGAGAATGAGCTTGAGGATATAAGATATCGTATTGAAGCAAAGGACGGCGAGCTTGAAAAGCTTGTTGCGCGTCAGACCGCGCTTACAGAGCGCTTTGAGGAACTCGATGGTTATCAGTATAAAAGCAGAATACGCTCAGCGCTTATCGGACTGGGATTTACTGAGGAGGAGTTCAATAAGCGTGTGGATACTTTGTCGGGCGGTCAGAAAACGAGAGTATCTCTTGGCAGGATACTGCTGTCAGATGCGAATTTGCTGCTGCTTGACGAGCCTACCAACCATCTTGATATTGAGTCTGTGGAGTGGTTAGAGGGATTTTTACAGACATGTAAAAGTGCATTTATAGTTATATCTCATGACAGATATTTTCTTGACAGAGTGACGAACCGTACTTTCGAGCTTGAAAACGGCAGATTAAGAACCTATCAGGGCGGCTACAGTGAGTATGTAAAGCAGCGTGAAATAGAAAAAAAGACAGAGGAGCGCGCATATGCCAATACTGTAAAGGAGATAGAGCGTCTTGAGGGAATAGTAGAGCAGCAAAGACGCTGGAACAGAGAAAAGAATATAAAAACGGCAGAGAGCAAGCAGAAGGTCATTGATAAGCTTGAAAAAACACTTGTCAAGCCGGCAGAGGAACAGGAGGATATAAGGTTCTCGTTCAGAGCGCTGCCCGGCGGAGGACAGGATGTGCTTATCACGGATGGGTTAGGCATGAGCTTTGGTGATCACAGGATATTCAGAAACTGCAATATGCACCTTGTTAAGGGAGAAAAGGTATTTCTGCTTGGCTCAAACGGCTGCGGCAAGACTACATTTATAAAGGACGTACTTGGTATGTACGAGCCTTCCGAGGGCAGCGTCAGGATAGGAGCAAATATTGAGATAGGCTATTATGATCAGATACAGGAGAATCTGGATATGGACAAGACTATCTTTGACGAGCTGCACGACACATATCCGAATATGACACAGACCGAGATAAGAAATGCTCTTGCGGTATTTCTGTTCAGGGGCGAGGACGTATTCAAGGAGATACGCAAGCTGTCCGGAGGCGAGCGGGCGAGGGTGGAGCTTGCAAAGCTGATGCTTAAGCCTGTGAATTTTCTTATCATGGACGAGCCCACAAACCATCTTGATATTGAATCGCGTGAGGCGCTCGAAAACGCACTTTCTGAGTATGACGGAACCATGCTGATGGTATCGCATGACAGATATTTTATAAACAAGCTGGCGGACAGGATAATGTATATGACGCCTGACGGTTTTGAGGTGTATAACGGTAATTATGACTATTATTCGGAAAAACGCGTAATAAAGCAAACCGAAAGCGTAAGTGTTCAGGAGGAATCGGTCGGCAGTATTGATTATAAGGAGCAAAAAAGGCTTGCGGCAGAAAAGCGAAAGGTTTTAAACAGATTTGCAAAGGCAGAGGAAAAAATCGAGCAGCTTGAATGCGAGCTTGAAGAAATAAGCTCCGAAATGTCGAAGCCTGAGCTTGCATCTGATTTTGAAAGATTGGGCGAGCTTTCAGCAGAGGCGGAGCGGCTCAATGCAGAGCTTGAAGAAACGTATTCTGAATGGGAGGCTTTGCAGACCGAGATTGAAGAAAAGCATTATGATGAGTGAGGTAAGATAATGAGAGCCGTAATACAGAGAGTTAGCAGCGCGAGCGTAAAGGTGGACGAAGAAACAATAGGAAGTATAGGGAAAGGTCTGCTTATATTTTTAGGCGTGGGAGAGACCGACACAGAGTTTGATCTTAAATATATAGCAGATAAATCCGTAGGGCTCAGGATCTTTTCTGATGAAAACGACAAGATGAATCTGAGTGTTGAGGATATAGGCGGAGAAATTCTTGTAATATCTCAGTTTACTTTATATGGCGATTGCCGTAAGGGAAAGCGCCCAAGCTTTTCAAAGTCTATGGAGCCTGTTGCGGCAAACAAAATGTATGAACAGTTTATAGCAGAGCTTAAAAGCAAGGGTATAAGAACAGAACATGGCGAGTTCGGAGCTGATATGAAAGTCGAGCTGCTCAATGACGGGCCTGTTACTATTTTGCTTGACAGCAGCAAGATATTATAAGAAAATATATTTATCTTATTGAAAAAATCTGATATAAGTGGTATAATAGATATATTAAGAACAAAAGCGGAGGATATGCAAATGAATAATGAAACAGTCATAGTTCTTGACTTTGGCGGTCAGTATAATCAGCTGATCGCGAGAAGAGTTCGTGAGTGCAATGTATACTGCGAGGTTATGCCCTACAGTGTGGATATATCTAAAATTAAGGAAAAAAAACCGATAGGAATAATATTTACAGGCGGTCCTAACAGCGTATATGAGGACAACTCACCAAAGTATTCAAAAGAAATATATGAGCTTGGCGTTCCAGTTCTTGGCATCTGCTATGGCAGCCAGCTTATGGCTCATACATTAGGAGGAAGAATAGAGAGAGCGGAAAAGCGCGAGTATGGAAAAACCGAGATAAAAGTTGAAGAATCTTTGCTTTTTGACGGCGTTGATAAAAATACTGTTTGCTGGATGAGTCATACAGATTTTATAGCGCAGGTGCCGGACGGATTCAGAGTAACAGCTGTTTCAGATTCATGTCCCTGTGCAGCTTATGAGAATGCAGATAAAAAGCTGTATGCAGTACAGTTCCACCCTGAGGTGAATCACACTGTTCAGGGACAGCAAATGCTCAAAAACTTCCTTTACAAGGTATGCGGCTGTAAAGGCGACTGGGTCATGAGCGATTATGCAAAGAAAGCAGTAGAGCAGCTCAGAGAAAAGATAGGAGATAAAAAGGTATTGTGCGCACTTTCCGGTGGTGTAGATAGTTCAGTTGCGGCGCTTATGATACACAAGGCTGTAGGCGATCAGCTGACATGTGTATTTGTAGACAATGGACTTCTCAGAAAGAATGAGGGTGACGAGGTCGAAAATGTATTTAGAAAGCAGTTTGACATAAATCTGATAAGAGCAAACGCTCAAAGCAGATTTTTAGGCAAGCTTGCTGGCGTAACAGAGCCGGAGAAAAAGAGAAAGATCATAGGCGAGGAATTTATAAGAGTCTTTGAGGCAGAGGCTAAGAAGATAGGCAAGGTGGATTTCCTTGTTCAGGGAACTATATATCCTGACGTAATAGAATCAGGCGCAGGAGATGCAGCAACGATAAAGAGCCATCATAATGTAGGCGGACTGCCGGAGCATGTAGATTTCAAGGAGATAATAGAACCGCTGAGAGACCTGTTCAAGGACGAGGTGCGCCAGTTAGGAATAGAGTTAGGATTACCTGAAAAATTCGTATGGCGTCAGCCATTCCCGGGACCGGGTCTTGCAGTTCGAGTTATCGGTGAGATAACAGAGGCAAAGCTTGAGATATTGAGAGATGCTGATGCAATATTCAGAGAAGAAATAGCGAATGCAGGATTAGACAGAAGTATAAACCAGTATTTTGCAGTTATCACAGATATGCGCAGTGTTGGCGTAATGGGCGATGGCAGAACATACGATCACACATTGGCATTAAGAGCTGTAACAACAACCGATTTCATGACAGCCGATTGGGCAAGGATCCCGTTTGATGTACTGGAAAAGGTATCAAACAGAATAGTAAACGAAGTAGAACACGTAAACCGCTTAGTCTACGACATCACCTCCAAGCCACCGGCAACAATAGAGTGGGAGTAAAACGAAAAATCCCCGAAATCCGCATAAACAGTGGGTTTTCGGGGGTTGAATTTTATGATTGAGTGCAATTTGAGTACAAAAGGATGAGAAATGTTGAATAAACGTGCAAAAAAAAGAGGAAAATTAAAAGCTAAGAAAGCCGTAATACAAGATAAATATCCTTCCGCATCTGTATTGCTGGATATTTCATTAGACGAATATACCAAGGAAAGAGAACGTACTAACACAATAGAAGGTAAAGCAAATGCTTTTATTTCGGTTATAATAGCTATTTTTACTATATACATACCTATTATACCTTTTTCCAAATTGAATATAGCTTATGTTACTTTTAATAAAATTGGTGTAGTGTGTTTGACGGTTGCATTGTGTGTTATGTTGTCGTCTATAATACTATTAATATTTGCTTTTATAAATTTATATAAAGGATATAAGGTGAAACCACATCTTAGAGTTGAATTTAGTAGCTTGAATGATGATAGTATATTGGCACAGTCTGAAAATAATGTAAAAAGAGCCTTGGTAGAACATTATAATACAATTTTAACTGGGAATGCAAAAATAAACACTGAAAAAGCAGAATCAGTTGCTGCTGGGATTAAATATAGCATTATCGCTTTCTCATTATTGAGTCTTTCTGCGATAACGTTAATTATAATGATAGGAGGTATATGATATGTCTGATAGTTTAAAGGCTGATGTTCTAAAGGCAGTTCAAGGTAATGCACCAGTAAAAAATGATGCACCTTTAAAATTAAAGGATCCTCAAGTGTTACAACATAGCCTCGATGGTGTGCTTAAATCGCCTCAAAAGCTTAATGAAAATGCAGATGCAGTTACTGTAAAGGAAAATGACTAAAATAGAAGCAACAATCACTTCTTAACAATGAAGGGATTGTTGCTTTTTAAATATGGTAATATGGTTTACGCAAGGTAATCAGGCGGTATTTTAACGCGGATTCCGCCTTTTGAATCAAGCAAAATGCTTGAGCGCTGTAATTCCATTTCAATCGCTTCTTTTGCTTCTTTTAAGCTATCTAACGCATTTAATGTTTCCTTATCAGGTGTGTCGCTATACTTGGCGACACATTTTTCATATCCGTAATTTATCTTTTCCCAACGAAGTATATCTTTCAAAAGGTTATCATGCTTTAATTGATATAAAACGTCATCTGCATTATATTCAATACCGTTGGTATTTACTCTAAAAAACTTTGTAATAAGAGGATTTATATTAAAAGAAACAGTTTCCGGTTTATATTCGTCATCTTCTCCTCTTTCTCCATCAATAGAAACAATCTTTGCTTTGATGAGCATGATCATTAACCCCATAAAATCCCCAATAGTTTCAAGTCTTATATTATTTTCAATTCCTGTTATAGCAAAAGAACTAACATCAAGAGCCTCAGATATTTTATCAATCTGCTCTGCTTGAGGCGTCATTTTATTTGTTTCATATTTACGTATTGATACAGGGTGTATACCTGAAAGTTCTGCAAGTTTTGCTTGGGTAATACCTATACGAGTTCTGAAGTACTTGATTTTTTCGCCTATCGTCATATATTTTCAATCCTTTTTATAGTTTACTCGCTACAATTATATCATAAACATAATCAAAAGTCCATACCTTTTGAAAAAATATAAAATATGAATAAATTATAAAAATTAAATTTACACCTTGACAAAATGTAGCGACTACGCTATAATAGTAAGTGTAGCGACTACGCTACAATAAATTTAACGAGGTGATACGATTATGAATGAAAACAAAATTTACATTACAGCTCCTGAAATGGCGGAAATGCTCGATATATCATTGGGACACGCTTATAAGATTATAAGAGGTCTGAATAACGAGCTGAAGAATGACGGTTATATTGTAATCGCAGGCAAAATTCCAAGAGACTATTTTAAGAAACGCTGGTTCGGATATAGCGTGTAAAGGAGAGAGTGAAATTGAAAGCACAAAAGGACAAGAAAACGGGGAAATGGCTTATCCAATTCAGATATACGGATTGGCAGGGTGTTCGCAGAAAAACAACAAAACGCGGTTTTGCCACAAAACGGGAGGCGGAAGAATATGTACGAAATTTTCTTGCATCGCAACAATCCGATTTTAATATGGCTTTTGAAGAGTTTATCAAACTTTACTATGATGATATGGGGTATAGGCTTCGCGAAAACACGATGAAAAATAAAAAGTACATTATTGATTTAAAAATACTGCCATATTTCGCAAAGAAAAGTATAAGCAGCATTACAGCCGCAGATATTCGCAAATGGCAGAATGAGCTTATTTCTCAGGGATATTCACAAACGTATTTGAGAACAATCAACAATCAGTTGACAGCTATTTTCAATTATGCAGTAAAATATTACGATTTAAAAAGCAATCCTTGTAGAAAAGCCGGAAGTATGGGCAAGAACAAAGCGGATGAAATGAAATTTTGGACAAAAGAGGAATTTTCAAAATTTATAGACGAGATCATAGATAAGCAAAAATCATATACAGCTTTTATGACTTTGTTTTGGACGGGTATGCGGTTAGGTGAATTACTGGCACTAACTCCGGCTGACATAGATTTTGAACATAAAACAATCAGTATTTCAAAGTCTTATCAGAGAATTGACGGCAAAGATGTTATTACACCACCCAAAACACCTAAGGGCAGGCGCATAATAACCGTCCCTGATTTTCTTCTTGCGGACATCAAGGATTATATGGGTTCAATATATTGCCTGAATGACACTGATAGATTGTTTCAAGTTACGAAGTATTTTATGGAACATGAAATGCAGAGAGG
>CALXSS010000035.1 GCA_944391225.1 uncultured Clostridia bacterium | reverse complement strand
TGTTTTGACTAAGCTGTCAAGGGTGACGGACGGTTTCTATGCTCTATCGGTTTTCATTTTCTACTTTACACTACCTCCGCTATCCTGCTAAGATAGCGCATAGCATCGCTTGAAAAGCTGTTGCCTATTGCAAGTACCCTCATCCATCACACCTCTGTTTCAAATACCACCATCTGGTGGCATTCAATTTTATCTACCGTGACCGACACTCGTCCGTCACTGTATGTAAACGGCAGCTCAGCGCCCTGCGGCGCAAGATACACCCTTTGAGGTTTTGCGCCGAGCCTTATTTCAAGCCTTGTATTATATATCGGGATAATATCCTCTATCACCTCTGTATCCCTGCCGCGCTTTACCTGGCTTGCATACAGCAGATGACAAATATATCTGCTGCCCTGACGCATAAGAGTTACTGTCCCCTGTGCCGGAAGATCGGTAACGAGGGTCTTACTGTTTCCAAGAAGCCTGTCGAGCGCGAACGATACAATCTGTCGGCACGAGATGCTTCCGCTTGTTCCGTAATCCTCAAATATCCGCCATGCGATATATATCCCGTCTTTGCCCTCTGTCATTCCGGCGCCGCCGCTCCTGCCGCTGTTTGGCGTATGCTGATGCGAGCAGAAATGCTCCCTTGTTCTGTTGAAGTACGGCAGCTCGCGAACACCAAGCTCTTTTCCCGTACAGTCTATGCTTTCGCCCCTGCCGTACATGACATAGCCTGTGTTCCCCATGCCGTCTATATCTGCAAGCGGTCTGAAATAATCGGGGCTGTACTCAGCTTTTCCTCTGTATTCAGCGCCAAGCTCAAAGCAGAACCTGCCGCTTTCCTCATCAATGCCGGAGCTGCCTGTCGCAAGCAGCTTTCCGCCGTTAGCTGTAAAACGCCTCAGTTTCTCTTTAAGTGTGTTATTTATACGTATAATATCGGGCAATACTATGATTTTGTATTTCTCAAGCTGTGAATCCTCGTCGATCACGTCGAACAAATACTTGCCCTCAAGCATCATTCGCGTAACTCCAGAGGATATTTCATCAGTCTGTGTTGTCTGTCCTGTTCCGAAGCTGCCGCGGGCTGCCTCAGGGCTGAACACGGCTATATCGGCTGCCGACTCGGTATTTTCAAGCCACGGCTCCTTTGCCTCAAGCTCTGAATAAGCCTTTCCTATAAGCTCATATGTGACCTCGTCCATCCTGCCGTCGGGCGAGAGCTGATCGCCTATTGAACATTTTGCTCCGTTTGCGGCAGACAATGCAGCCTCATACCTCAGCGCGTTAGGATGCTTGAAACCTCCGAACTCGCCCCATGAGCTGTGGAACTTGCCCGTCATACCAAGATACTCCATGCCAAGCCCCTGGCAGTAGCGAGCGGAAAACGGAAAATGGTCATATCCCCAGCCGCCCGTTGGAAGGCTCTCAAGCTCCAGATGAGTATTGTAATGAGCCAGGTCGCGCCTGCCCTGTCTTATATGTCCCCCATTGTGGAACACCGCAAGTCCGGGGTTATGCTTATCCACTGCAGCGCGCACCGCCTCAGCATAGCGTCTGTATACCTCCTCGGCGTGTTCATTCACTGCCGCCTCGTCATATGGATCCATTCCGCGCTCCCTGCGCTCCGCAATGCAGTTCTGGCAGTAGCAGGGCTGTACGCCGGCAATATCGAGAAATATCCCGTCAGGCTCGTATTTTTCACATACCTCCTCTATCTGCCTGAGCAGCTCGCCAAGATACGGCGACGCCATGCACAGCTTGTGATAACCAGGCTCTGTAAAATCCCGCGCCCATGTAGTCGACTCATCACTGTTGCGCACAAGCCACTCAGGGTGGCGGCGCGCTGTTTTTTCGTCAAGCCCTGCCGATAAATATACCGGAGTTTTGACGCCTATTGAGCGCGCCGCGCTCATCTGCTGAGCAAGGAGGTCAAAGTGCAGATGCGGATGCATTTCGTTAGCTTCTGTGGGATGGTATGACCAGCCATGATGACATTTTGAAAACAATGTAATAGAATCAACATGACCTCTTATAAGAGCAGCCTTGAACTGCTCGGGCTCAAAACGCTCCCCTATCCCCTCTATATGCTCGCTTGTGTGAAAATCAAGATGGACCTGTCTGAATCTCATTTTCTTCTCCTTTCGGATCACAGACCCGTTTATTTTAAATCTATTGAAAATATATCAGCGCTCTCACTGCCGTGTGTGGACAGCACTGTAAAGCGTACCGCCATGGCTTTTTTGCCTATCTCAAGCCTTACAAGACGCTGATGGTTGTTTTCTATTCCGGCTATTTCCTGCCATTCGCCATTTATGAGAGCCTCCGCCCTCATATCCTTAACAAGTGTTTTCGGTACGCACAGAGCGGGACTGTCCTTAAATATATTACAGCTGTTCATTTTTTCAGGAAGATGTCTGCCTGCGCCGGTGGTTTCGCGGTTAAGGTCGCTGTTGAATATAAATCTTGCCTCACGGATCATCATTTCCTTTTCAAAGCTGAACTCAATGCAGTCGCCCGGCTTTCCGCTCCAGCAGTTGGTATCGCCGCCGCGCGGTCTGTCGATTCCGTTTATAAGCTTTTCAGCGCCTGTGCCGTCAGCGGTTATGCGCGCGCTCATAGTGATCTGCGACATCTTCATTTTATTGAACGGAAGATAGCAGTCATCTTCCATAAGCAGCTGCTTAAGCTCGTCTATGTGCTCCCTGTACACGTCTCGCGGTGATATGCCGTTTCTTGCCGCTATATATGCTGCCGTGCCCACAGCCTGACCAAGCAGAGCACATGTCGCCATTACCCTTGTGGCGCTCATGGCAGTGTGAGTTACGCTTATATTTCTTCCGGCAAAATAGAGATTCTCTATATTCACTGAATACAGGCACCTATACGGTATCCCGAACGGTGACGGAGCGGGGTGAAAGATGTTAGGTCTTTCTGTGGTATTTATACCGGCGGGGTGATGATCGTCCATAGTCCAGCCGCCGTATGCGATTATATCCTCAAATCTGCCCTCGTTGTTCACATCGTTCTCGTTCATTATATAATCGCCCACATAGCGGCGGCTTTCCCTTTTGCCGGGCAGATAGCCCACAAAGTCAAGCTCCCAGTTGTCGGCATCGCATTCACCGCTGTTCTTTACATAATCCCACACACCGTAGGCAATGCTTATAAGCTCATCGCGCAGCTCCTCGGTATCATGGATACTGTCGTTCTCTCCTCCAAGCTCCATATACCAGAAGTTCTCCTCGGGATCGTCCATATCGGGCAGACGGTACGCCAGATCCTCCTTTGTGAAGCGGCGCGCCCATGACGGGGCGATATATGTATGCTTTACATCCGTTTCGCGCGCCTGTATAAGGCAGGACATACCCATCGTTTTATTATCGGGCTTTTCGGGGGCTATGCTCTCGTTGAACTCAGCTCTGCCCTCTCTGCCCATTCGGTACTCCGCGCCTGTGAGAGGCGCCAGGATGCTGTCGCCGGAGCAGTCGGCAAAATAGTCAGCCTCGACTGTATGCCACATCTGAGTTGTGGTCTGCCAGCCCATTATCCTTTTGATCCTGTTCCCATCCATTTCGGCGTCGTTGCAGGAGCAGTTAAGTATAGGAGTTATGTTCTTTTCATTTTTTATAAGCTCAAATAAAATGCAGTCCCACATAGGATAGCGTCTGTACGGATTCCTGTACAGAGTTTCAAGAGCTATTTCCTCTATTATTCCGGTTTCGCGGTTATTGTCGCCATGCGCTCCGCATATCCACATCCTTATCTCGCTCGACGCGTTTCCGCCGTACACCGGACGGTCGTGCATAAGCACTACCTTAAGTCCGTGTCTTGCCGCCGCAACCGCCGCGCACATGCCCGAAAGCCCCGCGCCAACCACGCAGAGATCGGCCTTATGATAAACGTTTTTCAGCTTTTCATTCATTTTCTTTCCCTCGCTTTTCCTCACACATACAGGCTTAAATACAAAATTCAAAGCTGAGCCTGTCTCCGTCTCTCATATTACATATTGTCATATCTATTAGATAAACTCTTTTTATCCCTTTTCCCGTATTGAATTCATGCTCGTTTATATTACAGTCTGCCGCGCTCACATCAAACCTCATAAGCGCATTTCCTATTTTTAATCCGTCACCGCACAGCTCCGGCCGCTGCTCCGTGACAAAATGCTCTGTTACATAATTTCCCGCGCCCTCAAGCCTGAATGTATCTGTCAGCATGACCGAAGTCTTTCCAAACTCAAAGCTGCGCGTCATCCCGATAAATCCCGGAGCCTTGTACGCATTGTCAAGCTCTATCACAAGCCTGCCATCATCAGCAGCAGCTATCCTGCCCGATGCAGCCTCGTTCTCCGACTGCCCCTCGCCGTTTATGACCGGGATACTGTGCGCCGCGGCTGACGGCGCAAAACAGCTGTATCGCTCTGCGCCAAAATATGCGGCTGTATATTCTCCGCTGCCCGGATCTGTTATGATACACTCGCCGTCCATATCCAGCATGAACGCGCCTATATCTATATGGTTATGCGACTCGCCGTTGTTTCCCGCCTTTGCGGCAAACTCGTATTTTTCCGTTTTATTTATATACCACGCCGCGGACTCGAAATAATACGCGCCTGAGCTTTCCACCTTTTGGGCTGCGCCCATTCCGCGCCAGGCAAAATCCCTTATCAGATGAGCAAACCGCGCGCAGTGGTCATTTTCAAATCCGACCGCGCTGCTGTCGTCCGGCACTGTAACTCCGTCAAATTTGTTTGAAAGAAAGTGCATAAGTCCGCTGCGCTGAACAAAGCCTGTTCCGCTGTCGGAAAAGCTGACTGTCCTGTTATTGCGAAATCTCAGCTTCTGAGGAAATTCCGCGATCCTTCTTATCTTTTCGCCTGAGAAAAGATCTTCTTTTCCATTACTATAGCTGTAGAGCAGCTGGGCAAAATATGTATAATACCCAAACCCGTATACCCAGTAGTTAATACCCTCCACACAGGCACCGTCCTCGCCGAAGCCGCTGAGGTAGCATGAAAGCGTCTGCTTTATCCGCGGCAGCGCCGCGTTTATCTCATCTTCGTCTGCTAAATAGAGGAACGCCGCCCCCACACTGCCCGCGCATACGGCAGCCCAGTTGTTAGTACGCTCGTCCCAGCTGTTTTTATACCCTTTAAGATACGGGATTATGACCCTGTTTCTGACCTCGTACTCTATACGATCGCACAGAACAGGCTCAAATTTGTCACCGAACATATACAGCAGCTCGGAGAGTGTGAACGCTGTTTCTGCCGCGAAAAGGTCTATGCTGCGCCTGTATTCCTCTACATCAGTTCCTGCGGCAACATGCGCCGGCAGCGCCCAGGTAAATTCATCAGCTACCGCCCAGACGGCATCCTGCAGGCTTTCAATATATTCCCGGCAGCCCGCCGCCGCGAGCACTGCAAAGGCGTTCATGCGCTTTCTGTGGTCAAAATACGCTCGCTCATATTCATTCCGGCTGCCTGTTTTATAAAATATCAGAAAATCACTGAGCTTGAGCGAGCTTATGCTATCGTTTCTGTACCGCTCCGCCGCCTCTTTTATCCTGCCAAGCTCGCGCTTTAAATACGCATCTGTTTTTATATTCTCCCGTATCCTTTTGTATTCGGGGAACAGCTCCTTTTTCATTTCCTCACCCGCTTTATATTATGCCCGCGTTCTGCGCGCATTCAAGCCACGTCCGAGCCATTAGCTCATGTCCTGCGTTAGTGGCATGTATACAGTCTATTGACCAGTGCTCCGGCGGAGCGATGCTCTGAGCCGCCTCGAACCTTTCGGCAAACGGCACGAATACCGCCCCATACTTTTCCGCAAGCTCCTTTACAACTGCGCGGCGCTCAGTCAGCTGACCGTTCCATATATCCCAGTCTGCCACTATATCGCGCCCAAGCTCCGGAGTATTGTTCACTATCTTAAACAGGAATGGCTCACCAAGCATGAGCTTCAATGAGCTGTTTTTTTCAAGAGCCTCATTCAGCATGAGCTCATATATGAACCTGAACTTCTTCGCGTCAGCACCCTGATTCATTCTGATGCCGAAGCCAATATCATTCACTCCTGTCAATATGCTCATTACATTGCAGTCCACGTTCAGCGCGTCCTCTATCCAGCGGCTGTACGTATCGCCTATGCGGCTTCCGTTATACGCCCTGTTATAGACCACAGTGCCCGGACGGTCGCACATTAGCTTTGACGCTATTATATTTACATAGCCGTAGCCATACGCCTGGACAGGATTGTTTCCCGTCCTGTCTCTGCCACAGTCGGTAAGTGAATCGCCCTGAAACAAAATCTTCAACATTTTTTATCCCCTCTTTTTGCGGAAACAGCTCCGCTTTATTTTTTTATTCTTACTTTTGCAAACATATGCGCCGTACTCTCCGGCGCTGTTGAATGAAACAGCGTAAGCGGATACCTCAGCCCCCTGCTCTGTTCTGTTCTGACTGCTATTTCGATCAAAAGCCTGTCCCCGTCCGCGCCTATATTTTCAAACGGCACAGACACTGCCTGACCTTTATTGAGCGTTAATTCAGTCCTTGTTATGCTGCCGACCTTAGGCTCATTCCTGAACACATATGTTATCTCAGCCGGACAGCGCAGCTGCGGCGCGGGTACAGGCTTTCCGCCGCGGCATATGTATGCGCAGACCTCGCCGAAATCCGTCTCCTCAGCCGTGAACATGACCTCGCCCTCCTCTGTCGGCGCGGGCTTTGCAGTATAGAGTACAAATGTGTTCGTACCCTCAGTTTCACTCTTTAAGATGAGCGCGCTGTCGCTTGCGCCCAGCCTGAGCGCGGCTCTGTGCCCGTAATAATTCACAGCGGTCATAACAGGACTTTCTGTTCTTCCGCTTATATCCACCTCAAGCTCTTTGTACAAATAGCTGTTTTCTATCTCATTCTCCCTGTTCTTTATAAAGAAAATATACTTCCCGGCAGGCAGTCTGAACAAAATATTATATTCTCTGCTCTCACCGCTTTCAAGGCTGTATTCAAGCTTTCTCTCATCCGCCATATTCCGCGGTGATAACGCGAGATAAGCCTCACCCTCAATATGTCTGCCGCTGTTATTTTCTAATCTTACTGTGATCTGTCCCTCATAAAAGAACCCATCGCGGCTTTTAAACGTCTCTGATCCTGTAATGCTGCATATCAGTCTGTCAGCCTGCGGAAGCTCCTGTTCCGATTCGACCGTGACGCCGCTGACACTGCCCACAATATCAAGTCCGAGCTGCTGTGCATTTTTGACCGCTTTTCCTTTTATCCTGATATTCCTGAAATTCACGCCGGAAATATCGTGCTCGCTGCTGTAGCCCTCGACCCTCGAATTTGAAAGAAGTATATCGCAGTCCCCGCCGCCGATATAGTCTATATCAGAAAATGTTATATCCCTTATGCTGCCCATTCTTCCGTCACGGCTCCAGACTGAATCTGCTATCCTTATATCAAAAAGCTGCGCGCCGGGGGCATCCTCTATCCTTATATCTCTGAACAGTATATCCGATACGACCGCATGATCGCCATGATGAATGCCCATCAGCGGATAACCTGTTGACGAATGGATAATATCTATGTTTTCAAAGCGTATGTTTCTCACTTTATCGGCGCGCAGCTCAACTCCTACCTCAAGCGGTCTTGCAAAGTCGTTCCACAGCACTGAATCACGGAACACAACATTTTCCGTATTCCCTGTGCCAAGAGACTTAACTACAAACGAATCATCCCATACTCTTGTAAATATATCCGACACTGTCACGTTTCGTGAACCGCACACATCTATTCCGTCAGAATTGCCGCGGCAGCCGAATATTTTTACATTGCTTATGTTTACATTCTCGCAGCCGTTTATGCGCATGCTCCAGTCGTTGCTGTCATCAATTATTATATCGTGTATCTCCACATTCCTGCAGCCTATAACATCAAGACTGCGCGCATAATCCCTGCGCATTTCATATGAATACTTCTCCATACATATCCTGCCCCTGCCGCACACGGTAACACCGCTGCAGCCCTCGGCGCGGATATTGCCATTGAGCACCGCACCGTCCTCGATATATACGACTGTATCATCCTTATCTATGTTTAATGTCCCCACATTCTCGCTGTCCCTTTTTATAACTATCAGCTCGCCGTGATCCTTTGGAACAGGATATTCGGGAGGCTCGGCAAATATCATAAGGTTTCCCTCGCTGCTGCCGTTTATCTCGACCGACAGCTTCGCGCTGCATTCCATGCGGATATGTATTTTACCGTCCCTTAGCTCATACGGGATATTTCTGCTCAGCGGCCTTATAACTGCGCTCTCTATTCTTTTTTCCGATTCCACAACTATCTCTGTTCCCGGCGCCGCTTCAAACATTACATACTCCATTACAGAAGTTTCGTTGTATGGCTTAGGGAATACAGTACAGCTGCGTGTGCTTAGCAGCTCTCCGTTTTTGTATACCTTATAATTCATATCAATTCTCCTTGCCTCACCCTTTATGTGAGCTGCGGCAAAGCACGCATTTTTAATGCGATGCTCTCCCGCAGCCCCGGGGCTGCCGCAGCTGACGCAAAGCTCAATGAGTTTGCCGCAGCGCGCAGTCCCGCGGTCGGTCTGTTAATTATTAGGACCTACAGGTGCATTGTTTCCTATCTTGTCCATTTCGATATTTTCAAACTCAGGTATCTCCTTAAATACCTCACTGTCTGACTTCAATGTGTAGTCGCCGTTAGCATAGTCCACAAATCCAGGATCTTCTGTTGTCCTGAAATTGTTCTCGCCAAGGATAAGCTCCGGCGCGCCGCGTGTTCCCTGCGGATTTACCGTACCGTTGGTCTCGCTCAGCTTGAACTTGATGTTTACTACCACATTATTGTCAAATACATTTGTTGCCACCGACTTGTAATACTCATTTCTGAAATTAGCAAGCTCAGGATACTTGTCTCCGAATACAGGGTTTGCCGCATATTTTTCTGCAAGCTCTACTCTTTCCTTTTCCTCCTGATTCGTCATATCCCATGTAGCTCCAGGCGTATATGTATCCCAGCCGCGGAAGGTCGCGGAACAGTCTACAAATATATTTCCTGTTATCTTGTTTTCATTTCCCTGAGCAGTGATGCCTATAACATTATTCGCGCCCTCTGTTCCGATATTCGCGAATATATTGTTATATATCTGCAAGCCGTGACCATAGTTATCTGTACGCATACCGCAGACATTGAGCTGCTTTGTATACTCGCCTACCGGGAATATACCTATGTTATAGATATAGTTATTCTTGATAACCGTTCCTCTCCACTGTGGCATGTACTCGTTTCTGGTGTAGATAGCATCCATATCAAGACATTCCTTTACAGCGTCATGGATCTTGTTATACTCTATAACGTGATCGTTTCCGTGGTAGTTGAATATACAGTGAGGAGCGTCATAAATATCGTTATACGCCACATGTATGCCTACACCGTGCATAGCTATAGCCGGTACATACGCTTTCTGCAGATATCCCACACGGTGGATATTGTTGTTCATTATCGTATTTCCGCTTGGCGTCAGCGTTTCGAGGTCTCCGCCTCTGAGATAAAGTCCTGTACCGCCTATGTTCTTGATGTGGTTGCTGTCAAGATGCACATCAGTACCGTTTATGATTATACCGCCCGAACCGAAATTGAATATATTACAGTTCTCGATCTCAACATGATTTATACCGTCGCCCTCGTCAAGGAAGCCGTCCCAGACATGTCCGGGGAATACCTGAGCATCCTTATAGTTTTCAAGATCGGCGATGTATACGGAGTTGCCGGAGGTCTTATCGAACATAGCGTCATCAAGCGATACGCCTCTGTCCTTAGTCATCCAGTCATAGAAGCTTGGTATGCTGTAGCCCGCGCTTGTTCCGAGTATAGCATAGCCGCGTCCGCCCTCCATTGTGATATTGCTTACTGTTACGTATGAAGCGCCGTTGAAGTTGAATACCGGGGTCTTGAGCGTAGAAAGTCCTACCTTATAATTTCCGCTCTTGAAATCATCAGGAGCATAATAGTAAAGCTTTCCTGTGTCACGGTCGATATAGTATTCGCCCTCCATATCGAGCTCCTCGAGCAGGTTTTGACCAAAGAACCAACCGTTTGTATAATATGTATTTATACGTCCCTCTTTAATTGTGAGGAGCTTCTTTGAGGTGTCTATCTTCTCAATAGGATACGTATTGTTTTCATAGTTTATTGATATTGTTCCTGTTATATACGCATCCTTGGCGTCCTTCCACTTTGATACTCTATCGTCGGTATATATAAATCCGAAATTCTCAGAATCGACATTATCGGTCGGCACTGATATTGTGCCGCTGTTAGGATAGCGCGCAAGAGTCTGGTTCTCATCATTTACTATAAGCTCTGCCTGAGCATAACGTCCCTTGTTGAAATAGTGGTATCCGCGGGTGCTCAGCTCGCCGTAATCGGTTATGCCGTGTTCCTTAAGATCAACCATAAGAACCTTTTCAGCCGCTTTCTGATCGAGCATCACGCTCTTGCCCTCCTCGTCGGCAGGTCCGAACCAGCTTGTTTCAAGCGGCACCTCGCCGGAGATAGTTACATCCTCGCCCGGGTATGCGGTGTATGTTATAACGCTGCCCTCTCTGCCTGAATCCTCCGCGGTAAGTGTGAGACCCTCGTCCATATAGTACGTTCCGCCTCTCATATAGACTGTCACTCCGCCCTCCGGCAGTGAGCCTGATGAGTTCATGCTGCGGATAGTTTCCTGAGCCTTTTTCAGGGTGGCAAAAGGTGCGCCCTCGCTTCCGTCATTGCTGTCGTTTCCGTTGGTAGCGACATATATAGCTGCTGATGCCGTTACAACTCCGCCCTCGCCCGTGTTAGGTCCTACGCTTGTTCCGCCGCCTGAGGTTATGATGCCGCCGTTTTCGTCTATAAGCCTTACAGCCATGACTCCTGCCTCAGCTCTTGTAACATCGCTGTTCGGATTGAAGTTATTGTTATGGTCGCCGTTTATTATCTTCTTATCATAGGCTACTATAACATAATCCTTATACGAATCATCTATAAGGGCATAATCTGATATAGACGCCTTTACTGAATTTTCATCGGCTACTGCCGTATCTGAAAATGAATTTGCTATTATCTTTGCCGCCTGGCTTCTTGTTATAGGCGCGTCATAGTCGGAATACTCGTCAGCCTCGATGAGTCCCATCTCGACAGCCTTCTGAACATACGGAGTATACCACGCTCCGCCGCCGGCTGTTGCCGCCTCCTCCTCGGTATATCCGAGCGACTTGACTATGATAGTAAGAAATTCAGCCACGCTGATGTTTGAATCAGGGCGGATCGTTCCGTCATCATAGCCGCTGATTATACCATAGCCGTTAAGACGCATTATTATAGATTTTGACCAGTGATCGGTGAGATCGGAAAACTCCGGCTCCCTCTGCAATGCTGCATAGCCTGTGGACTGCAATGCCGCCGCAGCTGCAATAAGCAGCGCCGCCGTCTTTTTAAATACGCGTGCCATGCTTTCCCTCCTTGTTTATGATTAATTAAACAATCGCAAAACTGCGTTTCACAATTGATCTGATTACGGGTGACAATTGCAAGGCTTTTATATAGCCCTGCAATTGCCTGTATAAACTGACCTGCACCCCGGAGGCTGACTCCTCCGAAATGCATTATACACTGCTTTACTGCTGATCCTTAGTTGCGAGCCATTCATTTATCTGGCGCTGTATCTCCTCGACGATCTTATCGTCACCTGCCGCCTTTAATTTCTCTACAAATTCATTGTACAGTTCTGTAGGATTAGCTGCCGCGCCTGAATTGAGCGACTTGGTGTACTCGCCCATAACAGCCTGTACCTGAGTAAGCTCCATCTTGATAGGATCTGTATCAAGAGTGAATCCACGGAGCTTGGAATCCTTGGCGTTGTCGTTCACGCTCTGTATAAATGAGTTCTGGAGAGTAAGGCTCTTATCCTCCTGATATATCTCGTAAGCGTTGAATGTGTTTCCTATAGCCCATTTATACTGACCGTACGGGCTGTCTGATGTAGGCTGTGAGGTATAGCCTATCGGCTGTATCTCATTCTCGTTCACCTTTGTATAGTGCTCGCCCTCTATACCGTATACAAGCAGATTGTAGAGGTCCTTGCCCTCCTCGGTATTCATAAGGGCGATAAGCTTCATTGCGCGCTCCGGATGCTCTGAGTTGATGGATATAGCTGTGTTTGTTGACGCAGCTGTATACGGGATGTAGTGCCAATTATCAAACGGTATCTTTACATATGCTGTTGAGCCTGCTGCCGCCTTGCTGTCTATTTCCGACTGAGTAGGCATATAGCCCTGTCCTACAAGATAGTTTGCTCCGCCCTTGAGGTCATAATCCTCTGTACCTACATTTTCAGCTGTCAAAGCGTCCTGTCTTATGTAGCCCTTCTTGAACCAGTCTGAGTATACTTCAATAAAGGTCTGATATTCCGGTGTTCTGTAGAGGTTAGTTACTGTATAGTCATCTCCGGCAGCCTTGATCTTGTACGGGTTCGTTACCCACTCATAGCCCTTTTCCACATGGTCGGCAAAGCCGTAAACTCCTCTTGTAAGGTCGCCGCCCTCCTTGAACATCTCTATGATCTCCTCTATCTTGTCCCAGCATTCCTTATCCATCGTTTCCTTTGATGAGAAGAAGTCGGCAAGAGCCTCAACATCTATTTTATCCTTGTACTTCTCGTAAAGGTCTATAGGAATATCGAGAGATGATACATATGATACCATCTGCTGCATGCACGGTATGCTGTAGAGCTTGCCGTCCACACGTGATTTATCAAGGTATTTGTCAGGTATGGTTTCCTTTATCTCCGGAGCTACCTTTTCAATAAGATCGTCAAGCTCCATATATGAGCCTTTCTTTACCTCGCTTACATACGGTATCATCCAGCCGTGCCATACTATGTCAAGGCTTTCCTGAGATGCGCTCGCCAGCTTCCATTTTTCCGAATAATCAGCCGATGCTATGCACTGGAACTCCACTGTGGTATTAGGCAGATAGTTTGCAAGCTCCTCGTTGAACTTGTCCCATACCTTCTGTGAATCCTTCTGCTCGCCAGGTCCTACAAATATCCATTTTAGCGTGACCTGCTCGTTAGGATCGTCTGTTGTGTCCTTATTAGCCGTTTCGCCGCAGCCGCCCACTGCCAGGAGCAGAGCGGACGCAGTTGTAATAGCAGCTATCCTTCCCATGATTTTTTTGAATTTCTTCATATCAATTGTTCTCCTTTTTATTATATTCTATGGGGCTGCAGCAAAATGGCTTTGTAGCAGCCCCCATTTAATATTCCCGCCTGAGACCGTTTCAGAACTCTGCTATTTTGAAACAGTCGCGATACTTGATATTATCTGAATATCACCACAAGCTTTGGCGACCACCAGAATGAATTTATCAGAATTCTGTCGCCCGGCTGCAGATCTGATGACGATGAATTATATACCTCGCCTGAGCTGCTGTCATAGCGGTATGTTGTTCCGTTTACAAGCATAGTCTGGTATATTGAATTTCCGGTGTTGTTCACATAGTTTACAACAGCCGTTCTGCCGTTGTTAGCTACTGATATTACATCGGCTATCATGTTTCCGCTTTCAGATATGTTGTCGCCGTCTATTCGTATACCTCCTATATCGCTTACTCTTACGAGAACCCTCAGCTGATCTATCTGGTTATTTACAGTTGTGTACTGTATAACGTCACCGCGTTCAAGATCCTCAATAGTCGTATTTGAATAATCCACTATTGAGCTCCAGTTGCCTGTAGGCTGGTCATACCTTACATCCTCAGCTGCAAATACGCTCTGTCCGCCTACAAACTGAATCATTCTGCCTGTGTCGCCGTCTTCGTTTACAGCCTCAAGCACCTTATCTACGATCGCGGGAGTACCGTAATCTGACGAGCTTGCAGTGTTTGATACCACCGCACCTATCGCACCGCCCGCTCCTGCATCATAGACAAATACCGGCGCCGGAAGTGAAACGTCTGTTGAGGACAGCTTTGTTTCTATCTTATACTCTTTCTCTCTCTTTTTATCGGTCGGGATACTGAAATGAACGGTAGTTCCGTCGATAAAGCTGAGAGGTCTGTTTTCTGCATTGTTCTTGTAGAATCTCAGACCGCCAGGATTTCCTGTTGTAGTATTGATAGGATGGGCATTGAGCACAAACTCATTTTCTGCCGCGATACAATAATTTTCTGAGGTCTTGTCCACAGCTGTCTGTATGCTTGAAAGCGTTCCGCCGTCCTTCTGATCGTATACTACGAGCTGATTGACACTGCCATCGCTGCTCGACGCCTGCAATGTAGGTACGAGCTTGCTTTTTGAGGTCTTTTCGCCATTTATGCGTATATCATCAACAAGTGCGAGATCTATAAACTCTCCGTCTTTTGTGAAAAGTCTAATTGATCCTTCCTCAGATGCTTCATCATACCAGCACTTTACTACATATGCGTAGTTCTTTGAGGCTACCGACAGTGTATATGCCGCTATTCTGCCGAAATAGTCTATATAGAAGGTTCCCTCGGCGTTAAGCTCCGGCGCATATGTGCTGCTTTCGCCCTCCTCAAGACGCTTAATGAACTCACTTGTATACTCGTACCTGCTTCCGTCAGAAAGCTCTACAGCTCCATCTGAACCGGTCGAGACCTTAACAGCTGTTCCGGTAATGATATTATTTGATATGTACACATTAGCCAGAACATCGCCTGTTGTATTTCTACTAAACGCAATAGAAAGCACCGAGCCTGATGTTATGCTTGAAAAATCGACTTCCTCGCCATCGAGATAATACGTAGTAACATAATCATCATCAAGATCAAGCGAGCCCTGACCATATTTCAGGTTTACTATGCTGTCTGTTGATACAGCTTTGTCGACCACATAGGTCTCATATGATGTTATTATAACTACCTCATATGTACCGTCATTATTGTTATCTATCAGCTTCAGTGTGCCGTTGGCTACATTCAGATCACCATCAGCCACAACGTCAAGACGCTTGTCATTGAGCATGAATATTGCATCGCCTGATATTTTTGCCGTTCTTGACTTGTTATTGTCATAATACTGAACAGATGTCTTTGTGGTAGTATCTCTTATATCGGAATCATCTATTGTCACAACATTGTTTTCCTTTGAAGGTATAACATGAAGTGATACATTTCCGTTAGCGTCATCCGCTTTATAATATACCTGTACCTTCATTCCAAGATACTGAATGAAATCTATATCACCTGTCAGCAGTGTTTCCCCGCTTACAATGCAGTTGCCCGCTCCGCAGCCTGAGACTGAGCTGGAAAGCATGGTATCGCCCACGCCCTCCACAACTCCTGTATACTTGTATATTCCAAGAGTTCTGCTCATAAACGCATCGCCGTTCTTATTTGAGTATGTAGCATTATTTCCGTTTATCTCTGTTATGCTCACATACTCTGTGCTCTCAAGAACATTTCTGGCGATCTCGGCAATGTCTGCCCATGTAATGCTCTCAGCTATCTTTCCGCTCACGCCGCTTAGCATATCGCTCGCGACAGCCTGAGCATAGTATCCGTCAGGATAACCGCCCGCTTTTTCAGCATACACCGAATATCCCGTTATCACGATCATAACCTTGAGGACCTCGCTCACGGTTATAGGATTTTCCGGTCTGAATTCAGCATTATCATAGCCCGTCATTACGCCGCTGTCATAGAGATATTCAATACTCGGCGCTGCCGGATCCTCCGGCAGCACGTCTGTGTAGATGCGGCGCGGTGTGCTTGTGAGCAGCTTTTCACCGCCGAGCATATTCACCACTATCTCAGCAAATTCTGCTCTTGTTATCTGCTTCAAAGCCTGATCCTCCGAAATATCGGGGAGTACACCTATAGCATTGAGCAGATCAATAGTTTCTCTCTGCTTTTCCGTAAGCAAGCTGTTTTCGGACTCAGATGATGTATCCTCAGCCTCTGATGTGATCTGTTCATTCTCGCTCACAGTCACATTCTCGTCAGCGGTTTCATTAGCCTCCTCAGCAAATACCGCACCATTGAGCACAGCACAGCATACCAAAGCCATAAACCCGCTTAATATTCTTTTCATGCACTCTTCTCCTTCCACTATTACTGCTCTGCAGATCCATCTTCGCTGTTTTCATCTCCGTTTGTATCCGCCTGAGGAGCAGGTGTTTCTGTAGGTTCTTCACTTTCACCTGTACCATTGAGCTCATCGTAAACTCGTTTGAGCATTACTGCCGCCTCAGCTCTTGTTGCCTCACGCTTTGGCATGAACAGCTCATCTGTAACTCCGTTTACAAAGCCCTTATCCGCCGCTTCTGCTATATAATCGTACGCCCAGCTGCTTATCTGGTCAATATCATTGAAGTACAGCGATTTTCCGCCTACAAGCTGTGTACCTGATTTTAAATTATATGCTGAAACAACCGTTTTCGCTATCTCTTCTCTTGTTATGTTGCGCTGCGGGCTGAACAATCCATCATATCCGTTCATAAGGTTATTAGTGCGGCAGGTCTGCACCCAGCCTGAATACCAGTCATCTGTTAGAACATCATAATAGCTGTTTTCATACGGAATTTCCGAAAGCCCTATCGCACGAGCTGTAAGAGTTGCAAACTCAGCTCTTGTTATCTTATCATCAGGACGGAAATTACCGTCATCATCACCGGTGATTATTCCTAACCCGCCTAAAAATTCAACTTCTTTTCTCGCCCAATGCGTTTTCATATCCTTGAAATTCAACAGGAATGTGTCAAGCGCGTCGGCTGTAGACTCTTTATCGTCATTTCCTGGCACGGGAACAGTATCGTTGACATGCGTGGTTCCCTCTACCTTTGATGGAGCGGATCCGCTTGTGGAGCCACCTCCACCGCCTCCGCCGCCTCCGCCGGAGCCTCCGCTCGGTTTATCGCTGCCGGATACGTTTATCTTGTCAAGCTCTTTGAGCAGCTCCTCCTTTATCGGAAGATCATAGAACGCTTCTACAAGAGCTCGTGCTGAATCGACGTCCTTCTGTACCTTTGAATACTTTGCCTTGTTCACGGCTGTCATTACTTCATTAAGCTCAAGCGTTATCTCATATACAGTAACATTATCTATTGTAAAATCGCTTGTGCATTCAATATATATCGTGTCCTCAAAGCTGCTGTTCTGATTTCTGTAATCATATGTTGTCTTAATATTCTGCCAGCTGCCGTCTGAGGTATACTCTATCAGCGTTCCGGCTTTTTCTGAAACAAGCTTTACCACGCTCTGTGCCGGAGCCTTTATGTTTGCCTCAAAAGCATAGCTGCTGTTATTGGTGAGAGCAATCTTCTGATACACGCCGCCGCCGGATACCTTAAGGACTGTCAATCCGTCCTCCTCTGCAGCGGTAAGCTCTACAGAATCATCCGCTTCCCATCCCTCGGCTGTTCCGTCTTCAATATCTCCATTTATAAACAGATTTTCAGCCTTTTTGACCACAAGCTCGAAATCACGCTCCAAGGTAGCCTTGCCGTTTGTTACTGTCTCTGTAAATGTGACCTTTTTATCCTCGCGGCTGTTTCTGTTGACCTTACCGTCTGTCGCTATCAGGCTCTCGTCACTGCTGCGCCACCTTATTTTACTTCCAAATGTACGTGTATTGAGCAGCACAAGATCGTCTGTCACCGGCGCTGAGGTGTCAAGAGCAAATTCAGCCTGATCCTCCTGAGCCATTCTGAGATCTGTATACTGAAATGTTACAGTCATCTCAGCTTTTACGCTCTCGCCAAGCTCCGATACAGCCGTAACTGTTATAGTGCCAAGCACAGCTTTGCTTCCCACACTCAGAACGCCTGACTGAGGATCAATTGAAACCTCGTCTATCTGCTCTATTTCAAGCGGAGTGATCGACCATACCGGAAGTGATGTTGCCATCTCCTTGCCTATCTGATCATAAAACTTCACCGCATATTCAAACTCTGCTGTATCTGAATCAGGAATATATAAAGCCTCATTACCTTTAACAAATTCAGCTCTTCTTGGCGCTCTCAGTGTTACAGCCACATTTTTGATCTCTTTTTCAGCATCAGGATAATTCACAAGCGACGCCTCAAGAACTATCTCACAGTCGCTGACGCCGGCTGAAACTGTGAATGTGCCTGTTTCCTCATCATAGTCTATTCCCTCAGGTATCTGCGCGGGCTTAAGAGAAAGCACTCTTGTGATCGGCTGTCCGTCAGTGCCGATAACGACCGCGGTATATGTATATACCTCCGGTTCTTCGCCCTCCCACGGGATTGCCATTTCGTCATTTCCTATTATCTCTATATGGTCAGCGTCAACTATCGTTATTGTAATATCCTTTTCCCTGCCGCCCTCGGTTGCCGCATGGAATGTGATCTCATGTCCGCCTGTCACTGAGCTGTCTACTGTCAGCATTCCGGACATTCCTGTTTGATCAAAGCTTATGCCCTCAGGCAGGTCTGAGGTCATCTCAAAGCTTATTATCGGATCATCTGAGACCTCGCCCTTACAGTTGAGGTTTACAGGCTCTACAGGGATCTCAATGTTACCGCTCTCCGGTATCTCCACTCTTGTAGTTTCTACATTTATATCCGCTGTCGCTGTATCGTAATATTTCCAGCCTGAGCCGTCATTTTCAAGCAGGAGCAGCTTTGTTGCTGAGGCTACAAGGAATCTGTCGCTGCCTACGTCGGTTATCGAGCGTACCTGCTCGGAAAGCTCCTCGCCTAATCCCGGCTGAGCTGTTTCCCACAATACAGTTGTGGTAAATGAATTACTGTCGTTCGGAGCTATATACATATGGCCTAAATCCGTTCCCGCTACAACATAGTTTTCACTCACACCTGCAGCTGTGTATTTATCCGAATTTACTGTTCCGTCTGAAAGCTGCATTGACGTAAACTCTGTGTATGATATCTCGTTTCCTGACATCACTCTGAATACTGCAGTTCCGTTAACTACTATCCAGCCATTGAGCTTATCTGACCAGATCATATCATACGGTGTCGCCCCGATGTTTCTGTCGCCTGTGGTCACGCTATCACCGCCAGCTGATCTCCATGTTCTGTACTGGTCGGTTATAACGTACGAATACGGCTCCTTTGGCGTAACTCCTATAGCCTTACTGTAGGTTGCGTTATCAGGAGTAGAGTCTATGCTGAACTCCGCATAGACCTCGTCAAGATTCTTGAAAGCACGTATTGTGGTCTTGCCTGAAACTACGAGTACATCACCGTTTGTGGCAAGAGTTACGTTCGTGCTGTTTGCCTCCGGCAAAGACACAGCCTCCCAGCTGATCCCGTCATGAGATATGAGCAGCTTGTTCGACACCTGCATAGCGAATACCTGCTGAGCCTCCCACCATACGATATTCTGTCTTGTTTCCTTATTCGCATAGTGTATAGCGCTCGTATCGCTGCGGGTAAGAGTCCAGCGCTCCATATCCGTTGATGTGTATACGCGGCTTGGCGTTGTGTTTGAAGTAAGATCCTTTGCCATTGCCATATATACGCCAAGCTCCGGGCTGTAGACCGTATCAACAAATGTGTACGCGCCCATGTCGAGCTGCGCCGCCTGGGCGAGCGGCATCTCAAATGCCGCCGCGCCCGCAAGCACTGCTCCGCTCAATATAAGTGACAGTAATTTTGTTTTCATATACTCACCCTTTCTATTGTACTCCCACGGCAACGCCGTCTTCAATACCTATATTATTAAAGTCGATCTCCGGGAAATTCGGTATCCTGCTGAATACCTCGCTGTCCGATCTCAGTGTGAAATCGCCGCCTGCGTAATCCACAAATCCCGGATCTGATGTTGTAACATAGTTATCCGCCGAGTCTACAAGCTGATCGCTTGCATTGAAGCCCTCGCTTGACTGTGTCTGGTTCAGCGAGCTGAGCGGGAACTTGATGTTTACAACCACGTTGCCCTTGAATGAATTGCTCTTTTGTGCAGCCAGATAGTGACGGTCAAAGAATGTTGCGACCTCCGGATTCAGCTCCGAATACTTCTTGCTGAATGTCTGCCACTGCTCATATACAGGCTTTACGCTCTCCGACTGAATATCCCACTTAGCGTCAGGATTATAGGAATGCGCTCCCTCGTATGTTCCGGCGGTATCAATAAATATGTTGTTGTTTACAACATTGTCTATACCCTGAGCGCATACGCCGCGTATTCCATTCGCATTTTCATAGCCTATGTTCCAGAATACATTCTCAACCACCTGCAGTCCGTTACCGTTGTTATCGGTTCTTATTCCGGCTACGTTCATCTGCTTTTCAGTAAATGTCTGCTGTCCGAGATCGTGTATAAAGTTGCGTCTGATAACAACATTTCTTTCCCATGGATACTGATATACATTCATGTATATAGCGTCCATGTCGTGAAACTCCTTAACGGCGTCATATATATCGTTATATTCAACAGTGTGGTCAGGTCCGTAAATTATCATAGCCGCATGAGGCATATCGTGTATCTCGTTATGGCTGACCTTTATTCCAACCGATCTGTAGCCAAGCAGCACTCCCGACTGATACGACCTCTCTATCTGAGCCGCCTTATATATATGGTTATTCGTTATGGAATTGCCGCTTGATATTCTGTTGGAATAATCCCCGCCTGACATGCTGATACCTGTTGAGCCTATATCATGTATTATACATCCGTTTACTGAGCTGTTCGTTCCGCTGATGTAGATGCCGTTAGTGCCTGTGCCGTAGATCTCGCAGTTTACTATATTGAGATTGTCTGTTTCGGTCACCCTCACAGCTCCGGCTCTGTTGCCGCCTATCTTAAGGTTCTTGAATGTTACATTCTTTACGCCAGATCCTGCTATGAGGTTCTCGCCCGTCATCGAAAGCATTATATCGCTGTTTTCGCCGAAATCGCTGTCAGGATACAGATACAGCATTCCTGTATTGCGGTCGATATAATACTCGCCCGGCTCGTCTATTTCCTCAAAAATGTTCTCATAGCGTATAAAGTGCTTTGAATAGTAATCTGTTACCGAACCTTCCTTAAGCGTTATCTGCCCCGGCTCTATCTTCTCTATCGGGAAGTAGCCGTAGAAATAGTTAGGACCGAGCACGCCTGCGGTATATATTTCGTTTATATTTGTTTTCCACTGTGTAGGACGTGTATAATCTATCGTATAGACAGCGCCCTCAAGAACTCCTGTCTGTGATCTCGCGCCGCTCCTTACTATACCTGTTGTTCCTACCCATTCGGAATTAGGCCATCTTGCAAGCTGCTGCCTGCTGCCGTCTATGTAAAGCTCCGCCTGAGGAAGCTCGCCTGAGGCTATTATATATCCTCGTCTTGAAAGCTCGCCAAGCTCTGTTATCCCCAGAGCGCCCAGGTCTATCTGCAATACCTTTGAGGCTGCCGATTTATCTATAAGCTTTGACGCCATATCATCTGATATTCCCTCGAACGCGCTGTACGGCAGCTTTGTTCCGCCTGTGATGTTCGCTCTCTCGCCCGGATACGACATATATGTAACAGGAGCCTCTGCAGTTCCTGAATCCTGATATGTAAGCTCAAACGAGCTGCTCATCTCATAATCGCCGCCTCTCAGGTATACTGTAACTCCGGTTTCGGGATAAGTTCCTGATGATATCATATCTTTTATAGTATCGCGCGCTTTTTCAAGCGTTTTGAACGGTTTGTCCTCTGATCCGCTGTTTGAATCGTCGCCGTCATTTGAAACATAGAACAGGTTTCCAAGACCTGCAGACGGCTGGTCTGCGCCTGTGTCGATTTCAAATCCGCCCGCATCCATCATGCGGCATATTATCACACATGCTTCCGCCCTTGTTGTGTAGCCATTGCTCCTGAAAGTGTTATCCTCGTATCCGTAAAGGAGCTTGTTGTTATATGCGGCAAGCACGTACTCTTTTTCATAGTTATAAATGTCATAATAATCCGATATTTTTGAGATTATAGCCGCTCTCTGATCGCCCGTGACCTGATCCGCCCCGATAGCTCTTACACAGATCATTGCGATCTCACTTCTTTTTATAGGCCGGCTGTAGCTGTCAAATTCATCGGAATATATCAGCCTGTGGTCAAGAGCCGCTCTAATGTACGGCTCAGACCAATTTTGCTGCTGCGGTGTAACATCTATGCCCATCGCTGTGACAGTCATCTTCAAAAATTCATCTACACTAACATAGCTGTCGGGGCTGAAGCTTCCGTCATCCCCTTGTACGATACCTTCATTTGTCAGTTGTTCAATGAATCCCTCCGCCCAGTGTCCGGTAACATCCGTGTAGTCCGCAATAACGCATGGCACCGTCAGCTGGAGCGTCGCCGCCAAAGCGAGAACCAAAGCTGTTTTTTTCACCCTGCATCCCTCCATTAAAATAGATTTTTAGGTGACTGTATGAGGCTGTTGCAAAACTCAACGAGTTTGCAACAGCC